>NZ_JBHYVB010000009.1:39763-111181 GCF_042750115.1 Streptomyces sp. NPDC059455 | reverse complement strand
CAACACTGAGGGGGGGCCGCGCCCCCCCCGCGCCCCCCCCCCCCCCGGCACCCGGTTATACCGGGTTTAACCCCCGCGGGGGGGGGGGGGGGTCCACTGTCACGGGGAGACACGGGTGCGTGCTGGTGCCTCAGGTGCGGTAGGCGTAGTAGAGCGAGTTCGGGTACGAGGCGATGATGCTCGCCACGGACTTCCGGTAGGTGTTCACCGAGTGGTAGGTCATGTACGGCACACCGCTGGAGCTCCGGTAGGTGACGATCATGGTGTGGTCCTTGGACCCGTCCTTGTCGAAGTCCATCTGCATGACGTCACCGACGCCCATGTAGTAGACGTTCGCCAGGTTGGTGGCCCGCTTGGCGTCCAGGGTGAACCAGGACCACTCGTTGGTGCCCACCCAGGACGTCGACTGGTACGAGGTGTCGTACCACCAGCTGCGGTAGTCCTCGGCGTCGCCGGACTTGTTGGCCCAGCCGCCCGCCTTCAGGGCCTGGCTCACGAAGTTGGTGCAGTCCCCACCGGCCTCGTTGAACTTCCGGTAGGCGGGGTTGTAGTTCTGCCAGTACTTCTCCGCGTACGAGGCCATCGCCGCGTAGTTGTAGCTTCCGGCGGGCTTCGTCTGCGGCTGGGACGGCTTGGAGATGGCGGCGGGCGTCGCCTCGGGCAGGGCCGTCGTCCGGGCCGTCGCCACCCGCGCCGTGGCGGGTTCGTTGACCGCCAGCGGGCCGTCGTCGGTCGAGGTGAGGCCGGTCAGCTGCCACTTCCCGTCCGCGGTGGCGGCGAAGCTCAGCCGGTGGTGTGCCTGGAAGCCGGTGGTCGCGGGCTCGTCGCCGCGTATCTTCTTGTAGGCCAGCGTCGTGGTCTCGGTGGCCTGGACCGTGGCGTGCCCGGCCTCGACCCGTATCCGGTCCACCGCCACCCGGGTGTCGGCGGAGGTGTACGCCTCGCCCAGGGCCGCGAGCCGAGCCTTGCGGGTGTGCAGCGTGGACAGCGCGGTGTCCTCGGTCCTGGTCTGCCCGGCCGACAGGCGGACGTTCTTCTCGGCGAGCGGGGCCGCGCGCCGCACCGAGGCCTTGTTGTTGTCCAGCAGAGCCGCCGTGCGCTGGGTCAGCACCGCGTCGGCCAGCCGTCCGAAGGACCGCGCGGTCGCGGTGTCCACGGTGCCGACCGCCGCCGGGCTCTCCGCCGCGCTCGCGGCGGAGGCGGGCAGGACCACGGCGGACAGGGCCGCCGTCAGCACGGCCCCCACGGCGGATCTGAAGGTCGTTGACTTCACGTGATTTTCCCCTCCACACTCCCGGACCGGACGGGCCGGGGTCACCGAATCATCACATGAACTCCGCGTCCGTGGAGCTCATGTGATGATTTCGGGTGTGCGGAGGCCGGGCCCGGTCCGGCCCGGCGCCGTCACCAGGTGACGGGCAGTTCGTGGGCTCCGTAGATGATCATGTCGCTGCGCATCCGGACCTCCTCCGGGGGCACGGCGAGCCGCAGCCCCGGGAACCGGCGGAGCAGTCCGCGGTAGCCCGCCACCAGCTCGATCCTGGCCAGATGCTGTCCCAGACACTGATGGATGCCGTAGCCGAAGGCGAGGTGGCTGCTGCGGGGACGCCCTACGTCGAGCCTGTCCGGGTCGTCCACCAGCGCCGGGTCCCGGTTCGCCGCCGGGACCGAGACGGCCACGGACTGGCCCGCCGCGACGGTGACACCGCCGACGACGACGTCCTCCAGCGCGATACGGACGGGGAAGGCGTTGACGATGCTCAGGTAGCGCAGCAGCTCCTCGACGGCCTGGGGCAGGAGCGACTCGTCGGCCCGCAGCCGCTCCAGCTGCTCGGGCTCGCGCAGCAGGGCGAAGGTGCCGAGGCTGAGCATGTTGGTGGTGGTCTCGTGACCGGCGATCAGCAACAGCCCCGCGATGCCACCGATCTCCTCGTCGTTGAGCTCGTCGACGGCGGTCAGCAGGGAGATCAGATCGTCCCGCGGATCCTTGCGCTTGGCCTCGACCAGGGTGCGCAGGAAGGTGTCGAGCTCGGTCTTCCCGGCGACGAACTCCGCATCGGTGCGGTCCTGGCGGAGCAGCCGCGCGGCGACGGACTGGAAGAGCTCCCGATCCTCGTACGGCACACCGAGCATCTCGCAGATCACCAGTGAGGGGATGGGCATGGCGAAGTGCCGCACCAGGTCGGCCGGTTTGCCCGCCGCCTCCAACGCGTCCAGCTGGTCGGCCACGATGTCCTCGATGCGGGCCTCCAGCTCCCGCATCCGACGCACCGTGAAGTACCGCGTGAGCTGGCCCCGGTAGTGGCCGTGCTCCGGCGCGTCCATGGCCAGGAACGACCCCGCCCCGCTGCTCCGGTCCCTGCGGACCGACTCGGGGACCGGCCGCATCGCGTCGTCGCCACGCCAGCGCTCGGCGCTGAACCGGGCGTCCCGCAGCACCTCCCGCGCCTCGTGATACCCGGTCACCAGCCAGCCGGTGCTGCCGCCCGCGAACCTCAGGGGGCTGATCGGCGGCCCGGTGAGCAGTGCGCGTGCCGGATTGATGTAGTCGTCCCGCTCTTTCGGATACGAAGGGAGGTCGTGGAGATCTCGCAGGTCGTCATGGGTCGTGGGCATCGGAGCGTTCACGATGGGTCTCCTTCGTGATCCTCGAACTGCCCCGGGGCGAACGTCCCGGAGCCGTCGGCCGCGGTCTTCGATAGGGAACGCTACCGATAGGGTTCCCTACTGAACAGGGGGACTGATCGGCTACCGTACGGATCTGGCCAGGTTTCCGAACAGTTGGGGGAGAGGGGCACACCGATGCCGCCGCAGCGGTCAAAGACCGTGGAAGCGCTGATCGTCGGGGCGGAGCGGGCGTTCGCCGAACGCGGCTTCCACGGGGCGTCGATCGGCTACATCTGCCAGTGCTCGGGCAGGACCACCGGCGCCTTCTACTCCAACTACGACAGCAAGCTGAAGCTCTTCCTCGATGTCTTCCGGCGGCACAGCGACCGCACCGCCGACTACATCGGGGAGCGGATCGACGAGATGGACACCGAGCGGGACCTGGCCCCCCAGCTCGCCCGGACCTTCGCCGAGATCTTCAACGGCGAGCATCTGGACGCCCGCTGGGTCTTCATCCACCTGGAATTCCGGCTGATGGCGCTCCGGGACGGCGATGCCGCCGTCGCGCTGGTGGATCACGAGAAGCGGTTCAGCCGCCGCATCGGCACCATGCTGGACGGGCTGTTCGACCGGGCCGGTCACCAGCCCGCCCTGCGGGGCACCGAACTGGCCGCGCTGCTCGGCGCGATGACGCGCGGCATCAAACTGGACCGGGGCATCTACGCGGCGGGCGGTGTCGACGACCCGCTCTCCACCGACCAGGTGGCGATGGCGCTGGAGGGCCTGTTCCGCTCGGTGGCCTGAAGCCGGTCCAGATCCGTTCGGTGTGGTGCTTCGTCAAGCGGCTGAACCTGATGCGTCCTGAGGGTCAGCCCGCCCTGCGGAAGCTGTCGACGGGGCCGCCGAAGCCGCCCTCCGGGCCCTTCCAGTTGATCGCCAGAGCGTCGTCGCCCTTCATGCCGACGGTGCCCTGGCCCCGCCCTCCGTCGCTGCCGCCCTTGCACGACAGGGTCAGGGAGGGCTCGTCCGCGCCGCCCTTCTGGCCGGGCTTGAGCGTGCCGGTGCAGTCGAGCTTCGGGCCCTTCGCCGTGACCTTGCCGTCCGCGACGGTGAGGGTCTCCAGGTCGTCGGCGGACTTCGCCGCCACGATGGACTTCCAGGAGCCCGCCGAACGCTCCATGATCGTGCCCCGGGCCGACGGGCCGGAGCTCGGCGACTGCTGGGCGGCCTGAGTGGCCTTGGTGGCTCCGCCGCTCGGCTTCGATTCCTTCTTCCCATCGTCGCCGCCTCCGCAACCGCTGATGACAAGGCCGACAATGACCGAAGTGACCGCCATGTGCACTGTCTTGCGCACGTGAATTCCTTTCCCCGTACAACTGAGCACGTCAACCTAACAGGCCGCCGCCCCGCGGAACCGGCCTGATGCGTACGGCACTGTCCGAGACCCCGTGTACCGGTCAATAAAGTACGTCGGAGCGCGGATCGCCGATCGGCCCGCGCGGGATGACGCGGCGGGGGGAGTACGGCTGTGGAGGCACGGGCCCACACCGGGCGGCTGGACGAGTTGCTGCACGAGGTGCGGCGACAGATGAGCCGGGGGGCCGGGGCGGATCCGCGGCCGGTACTCGACTGGCTGGGCCGGCAGATCGACGCCGATGTCGCGCTGGTCGGCGGCGCGGGCGCGGTCGAGACCTCCACCGCGCGCTTCCCGCGGCAGATCCTGCCCTCGCTCGAACCGACGCTGGCACGGCTGTCCGGCGGGCAGATGGCCGCGGCGGCCACCGAGAGCGGCGCCCTTCAGGTGCGACTGGAGGCCCTCGGCCCGCACGCGCCACGGCCCGTGCTGGTGGTGGCGGGCACCTCGGCGCCCACCCGCGAAGCGGCGTCGCTGGTCTCGCACGCCGGGAGTCTCATCGCGCTCCTGGACCGCGCGCAGGACGCGGACACCACCTTCCGCGGCTATCAGCACAAGGCGCGGCAGCTGCGGTTCGCCGTCTTCAGCGCCCTGCTGGCGGGAGATCTCACCCTGGCCCGCCGGATGACCACCGGCGCCGTCCCCTCGCTGCTGGACGCCGCACGGCTGCGCGTCTATCTGCTGCACTGCCCGCCGGAGGACCGGGACCGGCTGGCGCAGACCTATCAGGACGGCTCGGGCTATCACGGCACGGGCCTGATGGTGCACTGCCCGGCCTTCAAGGAACACCTCATCTGCCTGGTCGCGGACGGGTCCGCCGACGGATCCGACGACGAGACCGGTGGCCGGTTCGCCGACGAGCCCGACACCGACCCCCGCGACTTCGCCGACGACCCCGAGGCGGCCCACGGCCAGGGCACGGTGCTGCGCCGTCTGGTGCGGGAGAACTCGCTCTACGCGCTGGGCATCAGCAGCCCGTATCCGCTCGACGCCACGGCCGAGGCGTACGGGCAGGCCCTGCACGCCCTGGCCGCGGCGCGCCATACGCCCGAGCGGATGGCCGCCTACCTCGGCCGGACACCGCTGGTGCCCCTGCTGCCCCACACGGAGGCGGGCACCTGGGCCCGCGCCCTGCTGCGGCCACTGGGCTCCACCCCGAGAGCCACCCTGGACATCACCCGGCTCGCCGTCACCTTCCCCCGGTCGGCGGTGGCCCGGCTGCTGGACATCAGCCGCAACACCGTGTCCCACCACCTCAGCCGGGTGGAGGCCACCCTCGGCCTGGACCTGGGCGACGTACGCACCCGGGCCGCCCTCGACCTGGCCTTCTGTCTGACCGGAGGGCAGCCGGACGGCGGCTTCGGCCCCGAGGACGGCTTCGGCTCCACAGGTGGCTTCGGCTCTACAGGTGGCTTCGGGGCCCAGGGCGGGCGGCCGGTGCCCACCCTGGACGAGTTGTTCCGCACCGAGCCCGCCCACGCCTGGGCGCGGGAGTTCCTCCGTCCGCTCCAGGACACCCGTGGCCGCGATCTGCACACCACCCTGAGCGCCTGGATCGACGCGAACACCGACGCCCAGCGGACCGCCCGCCAAGTCGGTCTCAGCCGGAACACCGTCAGGGCCCATCTGCGGGCCGCCGAACACCTGCTCAGCCGGGATCTGCTCACCACCGGCTCCGGGATTCACGACCTGGTGCACGCCCTGCACATCACCGGGCTCCACCCGGCGGACTGACTGCGCACCGTGCACATGTCGCGGGCGGGCGATGCGCACCGTGCACCGTTGCCCGCCCGCATGATCGGCTTTAGCGTCACTCTTGCCGCACCGCGCGGGAAACGAAGCCCCGCCTCCCAGCGTGGCGGGCGGTCTGTATCACCACGAGGGGAGTGATGCAGACCGGCGCCGTACGGTGCTCACAGCTCCGAGGGCTTCTTTCCCGCGGTGGGCGCGGTGCGCGCTCGGGGACGTGCCGGTACACGTCCCCGAGTGACGGCGAGCACCGCACCCGACAGCAGCACCAGGGCGCCCAGGGCCTGGAGACCGCCGAAGGACTCGCCCAGGAAGACCATGGAGCACACGGTGTTGACCACCGGGACCATGAACATCATCAAGGACGCGGACGCCGGGCCCACCGCACCCACTCCCCGGTAGTACAGGAGATTGGCCACGGCGGCCGGGCCGATGGCGAGGAACACCACGTTCAGCCAGAGGCCGGCCGGCAGCCCGTCCCAGTGCACCTCGCCGAGGTCGGGCGCGGCGAGCGCCCCCAGCAGCACCGCCCCCGCACACGTCGCGTACGTCGTGGCGCGCAGCGGGTCGATCCCGGCCAGCACTCGGGGCCCGATGAGGGTGTACGCGGCCCAGCACACCGCACTGAGCAGATACAGCAGATCGCCCGAGAGCCGGGTGGTGCCGCCGTGTGCGCTGCCGCCCGCGCCGAAGAAGAACACCACCGCCCCGGCGAGCCCGAGGGCGAGCCCCGCCAGCCGCCCCCCGGAGGCCCGTTCACGGCCGGTGACCAGGAGGAAGGCGCTGGTCAGGACCGGGCTGAGGACGGGGATGACGATGCCCGCGTCGAGCGAGGGCGCCAGCGACAGCCCCCAGAAGAAGAAGCCGTTGTAGGCGAAGACCCCCAGGACGCCCGCGAGCGCCGCGCGCCGCCCGCCGCCACGCGCGGAGGCCGGGGAAGCCGCGGAAGCCGGGGTGGCCGCCGGTTTGCCGAAGACCGCCACCGCCGCCAGCAGGGCGACCGCCCCGCCACCGAAGCGCAGCAGCGCCGCCACGGTGTGCGGCAGCTGGGCCACCACCGACTTGGAGCTGGAGAAGGCGCTGCCCCACAGCAGCATGGTGACCGTGAGCAGGAGGTACGGGCTCTTCCATCCCTTGTCTTCAGGCATGCCCCGACCCTGGCCCGTGGCCTCGCCCCCGGTCTTGAACGCTGGTGCGCCGCCCCGGCGCCACGCGTTCCGTATCGCCACTCTGTCCGTTCCGTGAGGAATACCCCTTCCCGAGATGTGGAACTGGGTAGGTGTCACCCGTGGCACCGGAGCCCCGGCAGCCGACCCGTGATCCGGACCGTCCACGACGGTTCCCGCTTCGGAAGGTGGTAGGTGGTCCCGTTGAACACCGCTGACCAGGAGACACCCCGCGAGCGCAAGGAGTTTCGCCGCTCCATGCCGCACTTCGCCGACCGGATCACCGCCGACGGCCGGGACGGCTGGCCGGTGGAGGCCGGGCGCTATCGGCTGGTGGTCAGCCGGGCCTGCCCCTGGGCGAGCCGTGCGCTGGTCTCACGGCGGCTGCTCGGCCTGGAGCCGACCCTGTCGCTGGCCATCACCGATCCCATCCAGGACGAGCGCAGCTGGCGCTTCACCCTGGACCCGGGGGACCGGGACCCGGTGTTGGGCATCGGGTTCCTCAGCGAGGCGTACGACGCCCGCGAGACCGGATATCCGGGCGGGGTGAGCGTGCCCGCGGTGGTGGACGTCCCCAGTGGCCAGTTGGTCACCAACGACTACCACCGGATCACCCTGGACCTCGCCACCGAGTGGACCGCCCTCCACCGTGAGGGCGCCCCGGATCTGTACCCCGAGGAGCACCGCGACGAGATCGACGACGTGGCGGAGGACATCTACCGCGATGTGAACAACGGTGTGTACCGCGCGGGCTTCGCCGAGCACCAGCACAGTCACGACGACGCGTACCGGCGGCTCTTCGCCCGCCTCGACGAGCTGTCCGAGCGGCTGGCCACGCGGCGCTATCTGGTCGGCGACACCATCACCGAGGCCGATATCCGGCTGTTCACCACGCTGGTCCGGTTCGACGCCGTGTACCACGGCCACTTCAAGTGCAATCGCAACAAACTCAGCGAGGACCCGGTGCTGTGGGGGTATGTCCGTGATCTCTTCCAGACGCCGGGTTTCGGGGACACCGTCGACTTCGACCACATCAAGCGCCACTACTACCAGGTGCACACCAACATCAACCCCCGCCGCATCGTTCCGCTCGGCCCCGACCTCTCCGGATGGCTGACGCCGCATCACCGCGAGGAGCTGGGTGGGCGCCCGTTCGGCGACGGCACCGCACCCGGGCCGGTGCCGGACGGCGAGGTGGTGCCGGAGGAGGGCCGGGTGGCTTGAAGTCGCACATGTCGCATTCCCGTGCCGCCTGGCGCCGCATGTCGCTTCGTTCGCCCGGTCTTCAAGTGATCGGCACACCTGTTACACACATGCCATGTGTGCGCCCCGGCTCGGGCGCCACCTCGGCCCCGGCCGTGGCGGCCAGGCCCGACATGACGCACGTCACCTCGCACAAGGGACACGATGCCGGGTGAGCTCGGTGACCTTTCTGTGAGGGATTGGCGCCCATGAGGTGCGCACTTGTGCCGGTCGTGTAATCGGAAAGTGGCGGAATGCCCGGTTCCGGACTTGGCTGATTCGCAGCGTGGCGAGCCCCGTGGTTACATCCCATTCCGCGCTCGGCATCCACGGATCCCCGGTTCCTCCGGAGCCCCGTGACCATGCCGCGGGAGCCGATTCCCCTCGGCCCCCAAGCGCTGCTTGCAAGCTCAACGAGACAGTCACCCAAGGGAGACGCAACAATGAACAACGCGCCCAAGGTCACGACCCAGGAGATCTCCGACGCCGAGCTGGACAACGTGGCCGGTGGCATCGGCAACCCCGTGGGCGACGTCCTCGGCACCGTCGACTCCGTCACCGGCCCGGTGACCGGCGCCCTCGGCACCGTCACCGGCACGGTTGACGGTGTCACCGGCCTGAACACCACCGGCATCGTCGGTGGGGTCGTCGGCAGCCTCTGAGGCTGACAGACCGCCTTCCCTGTGCCCCGGGCCTGCCTGGTCCGGGGCACTCGGCGGTCCACGCCGCCCTTTTCGATCACTCCCTTCGCGGTTGAGGAAAGACTCTCGTGCAGTTCCGCCAGCAGGCCCTCTCCAAGGCACAGTCGGCAGAGGACATCGACCTGCCGGTGCGCTACGCCCGTCCCCAGGGATGGCTGGCGCTGGCGGTCACGGTGGTGGTCATGGCCGGGGCCGCCGTATGGGCCGTCACCGGCACCGTGTCCAGCACCCTCGACGCCACCGGGATCCTCACCCACGGCCAGGGCAGCTATGTGCTGCAGAGCCCGATCGCGGGCCAGGTGACCTCCGTCCTCGCACAGGAGGGCAGCACCCTCCCGGCGGGCGCACCGCTGCTGAAGGTCCGCACCACCCGTGGCACCACCGTCGTGCGCACCATCGCCGCCGGCCGCCTCACCACCCTCTCCGCCTCGATCGGCTCCGTGCTGAACACCGGCGCGAACGTGGCCTCCGTGGAGCGGGTCCGACACTCCGACGACCCGCTGATGGCGACCCTGTACGTCCCCGCGGACCGGGCGGCCTCGGTGCGGGTGGGCGCGTCGGTCGACCTCAGTGTGCAGTCCGCGCCCACGCAGACCTACGGTGTGCTCCGCGGCGAGGTGCGGGCCATCGGCCGGACCGCCCAGTCCAGCCAGCAGATCGGCTCCTACCTCGGCAGTGAGCAACTCGGCGAGGAGTTCTCCAAGCACGGCCCGCCGGTCGCCGTCCAGGTACGCCTCGACCGCGAGCGCGGCACTCGCTCCGGCTATCGCTGGTCGTCCCCCGAAGGCCCGCCGTTCGCCCTCGGCTCCATGACCCTGACCGACGGCACCGTCCACCTGGACGCCCAGCACCCCATCGATTGGCTGCTCCCGTGACCGCGACGAACGAGGCCGGACCGCCCCGGCCCGCACCCGCCGGAAGCAGCGGGGCACGCCGTCCCCAGCCGGCCCGCGGACGGCGGCGCGCCCCGCGTGGCGGAGCCGGGCCGAGGAAGCCCCGGCGCCGTACCGTACGCACCCCCACCGTGCTCCAGATGGAGGCCCTGGAGTGCGGTGCGGCGTCGCTCGCCATGGTGCTCGGACACTACGGGCGCCATGTGCCGCTGGAGGAGCTGCGGATCGCCTGCGGTGTCTCCCGGGACGGCTCGCGCGCCAGCAATCTGCTCAAGGCCGCCCGGAGCTACGGTCTGCGCGCCAAGGGCATGCAGATGGAGCTCGAGGCCCTCGTGGAGGTCCAGGCCCCGGCCATCCTGTTCTGGGAGTTCAACCACTACGTCGTCTACGACGGCATGGGGCGGCGGTTCGGCAAGCGCGGGGTCCACATCAACGACCCCGACAAGGGGCGCCGCTTCGTCCCCATCGAGGAGTTCGACACCAGCTTCACCGGTGTGGTCCTGGTCTTCGAACCCGAGGAGTCCTTCCGCCGCGGCGGGCGCCGTCCCGGGGTGCTGGGCGCCCTGCCCGCGCGCATGCGCGGCACCACCGGCACCTTGCTGGCCTCGCTGCTGGCCAGTCTGCTGCTGGTGGCGGTGGGGGCCGCGGTCCCGGCGCTCAGCCGCACCTTCATCGACACCTTCCTGATCGCCGGCCAGGACTCGACGCTTCAGCCGCTGTTCGCGTCCATGGCCGTGGCGGTGGTCCTCACCGCTCTGCTGACCGGTGTCCAGCAGGCGAACCTGCTGCGCGGGCGCATCATCTCCTCGACCCTCAGCAGCGCGCGGTTCCTGCGCCATCTGCTGCGGCTGCCCGTCACCTTCTTCGCCCAGCGCAGCCCGGCCGACCTGGTCCAGCGGCTGCGCTCCAACGACACCGTCGCCGAGACGCTCGCCCGCGATCTGGCCGCCGCGGCCGTCGACGGCGTCGTCGTGGTGCTCTACGCCGTGCTGCTGTGGACCTACGACCCCCAACTCACTGGTGTCGGCGTCGGGTTGGCGCTCCTCAACGTGGTGGCGATACGGGTGGTGGTGCGGCTGCGGGCCACCAGGACCCAGAAGCTGCGGGCCGACACCGCGCGGCTGACCACCACCTCGTACACCGGTCTCCAGCTCATCGAGACGGTGAAGGCCACCGGCGGCGAGGCCGGCTACTTCCGCCGCTGGGCCGGTCAGCACGCCATCACCCTGGAGGAGCAGCAGCGCCTCGGCGTGCCGAGCTCCGTACTGGCCGTGGTCGCCCCCACCCTCGCCACGCTCAACAGCGCCCTCATCCTCTGGATCGGCGGGCTGCGGGCCGTCGAGGGCCATATCTCCATCGGTCTGCTGGTGGCCTTCCAGGCGCTGGTGACGCGCTTCACCGCGCCCATCACCCGGCTCAACGGAGTGGCCGGGCGCATCCAGGACTTCTCCGCCGACGTGGCCCGGCTCAAGGACGTGGAGAACTTCCCGGTGGACTCCCTCTACACCCGCGACGAGCCGCGCGAGGACACCCGCCGGCTGACCGGGCAGGTGACCCTGGAGAACATCACCTTCGGCTACAACCCGCTGGACGAGCCGCTGCTGCGCGACTTCTCGCTGTTCGTCGGGCCCGGCCGGCAGGTGGCGCTGGTCGGCGCCTCCGGCAGTGGCAAGTCCACCGTCTCCCGGCTCGTCTCCGGCCTCTACACCCCCTGGGAGGGGGCCATCCGCATCGACGGACAGCGCCTGGAGGACATCCCCCGCGGCGCCCTGGCCGCCTCCGTCTCCTTCGTGGACCAGGAGATCTTCCTCTTCGAGGGGACGGTGCGGGACAACGTGGCGCTGTGGGACCCGTCGATCCAGGACGAGGCGGTGGTGGAGGCCCTGCGGGACGCCGCGCTCTACGACGATGTGATCGCACGGCGCCCGGAGGGGATTCACTGCCGGGTGGAGCAGGACGGCCGCAACTTCTCCGGCGGTCAGCGGCAGCGACTGGAGATCGCCCGCGCCCTGGTGCGCCGCCCCAGCGTGCTGGTGCTCGACGAGGTCACCAGCGCCCTGGACGCGCGAACCGAGCAGCTCGTCATGGACAACCTGCGCCGTCGCGGCTGTGCGTGCGTGGTGATCGCCCACCGGCTCAGCACCGTGCGGGACAGCGATGAGATCCTCGTCCTGAACCGCGGCACGGTCGTCGAACGCGGCCGGCACGAGGACCTCGCCGCCGCCGGAGGCCCGTACGCCGAGCTGATGAAGGAGCACTGACATGGCGTCCGTTCACCCGGCCGCGGCGGTGGCCGCGGACGGCGGCGACGCGGTGGTCCAGGCGCTGGGCGCCCTCGGCACGCCCGTCGACTGCGCCGGGCTGCGCAGCCTCCCGCTGGAGGGCCCGCAGGTGCTCTGGCTCGTCGTCGGCGGCGCCCTGGACCTGTTCGCGGTCGACGCCGCCGAGGAGGGGCAGTGGCACTTCCTCGGCCGCCTGGAGACGGGCGCGGCGCTCCCCGGCCCGGTCGAGGGGCCGCGCCACACCCTGCTGGGGAGGCCCTCGCAGGACTGCCTGGTGCGCCGCATCCCGCTGCGCGAGCTGTACCGCCCGGAGGCCCACGACACGTACGGCACGGGCCAGTCCGGCGATCCGTACGCCACGTACGGCGGCGGATTCCAGGACACCCCGCCCACCCCGCTGGAGCACGCCGTGGCGCTCGGGGTGAGCCGCAGCCTCGGCGTCCTCTTCCAGGCCCCGCTGGACGGCGGGGCCGCGGCCGACGCGGAGGCGGCCGACGAGGACCTGCTCTGGCTTCCGGTGCCGCCCGGCAGTGTGCGCTACGGCGCCGAGTACAGCGCCCAGGCCGCCGGTGACCTGCTGATCGACGGCGCGTTGTGGCAGCGGATGGTCAACCAGCAGTACCGCCTCGGCACCGCCGTGGACCGCTGGATCGAGACCATGGAGCGGGCCCACGCCGACCGTACGGCGGCCGGTATCCGGGCCGGTGAGGCCGTGCGCACCCGCGCCGACCAGGCGCTGATCGCCTCCATCGGAGGGTCCCGGCGGGACCGGCGGCCGTCGGAGGAGAGCACCGACGACGCCGTGCACGCGGTGTGCCGCGCCGTGGCGGAGGCCGCCGGAATCACCCTGCCCGACCCGCCGAGGGGCCGCGCCACCGACGACCGTACGGACCCGGTGGAGCGCATCGCCGCTCACGCCCGGATCCGCACCCGCGCCATCCGGCTGGAGGGCCAGTGGTGGCGGGAGGACGCCGGACCGCTGGTGGGCTACCGCGCCAAGTCCGGGGCCCCGGTGGCGCTGCTGTGGCGGCGTGGCCGGTACGAGGCGGTCAACCCCGCCTCCGGCCTGCGGATCCGTGTGAGCGGCGGCAACGCGGCGGAGTTCGAGCCGCGGGGCGTGATGTTCTACCGTCCGCTGCCCGACCGGCCGATGACGATGTGGCGGCTGATGCGCTTCAGCGTGCGCGGTGCCGCCGGGGACGTCCGCAACCTCCTGATCAGCGGGCTGGTGACGGTGGCGCTCGGCGCGTTGGTGCCGCTCGCCACCGGCCAGGTGCTGGGCGGCTTCGTACCCCGCGCCGAGAAGAGCCCCATCGTCCAGATCTCCCTGGCCCTGATCGTCGCCGGCGTCGTGGCGGCCGCCTTCATGCTGCTGCAGAACCTGACCCTGCTGCGTCTTGAGGGGCGGCTGGAGTCCACCCTCCAGCCCGCGGTGTGGGACCGGCTGCTGCGGCTGCCCACCACCTTCTTCGCCCAGCGCTCCACCGGAGAGCTGGCCAGTGCGGCACTCGGCATCAGCACCATGCGCCGGGTGATGTCCGGGATCGCCCCGACGGTCCTCCAGGCCGGGACCATGGGCGTGATGAACCTCGCCCTGCTGCTGTACTACAGCGCCTCCCTGGCGCTCGCGGTGATCGCCGTACTGCTGGTGGTCTCCGGGGTCTTCCTCGGCATGGGGCTGTGGCAGGTGCGCTGGCAGCGACGGCTGGTGGAGAGCGAGAACAAGCTCAACAACCAGGCGTTCCAGACCCTGCGCGGTCTGCCCAAGCTGCGGGTCGCCGCGGCCGAGAACTTCGCCTACGCGGCCTGGGCCCGTGGCTTCGCCCACTCCCGCGATCTGCACCAGCGCACCGGGCGCATCAAGAACCTCACCCAGGTGCTGGACTCCGTCTACCTCCCGCTGGTGTCCCTCGCCGTGTTCATGCTGCTGGCCGGTCCGGCGCGGGGGAGCATGTCGGCGGGCGCCTTCCTGACCTTCAACACCTCCGTGACCATGCTGCTCACCTCCCTCACGCAGCTCACCAACTCCCTGGTCTCGGTGGTCGCGGTCCTGCCCATGTTCGAGCAGGTCAAGCCGATTCTGGACGAGCCGCCCGAGGTGCGCGGCGGCAGCGCCCAGCCGGGGCAGCTCTCCGGTGACCTCCGGGCCAGAAGCCTCACCTTCCGCTACGGCGACGACGGGCCGCTGGTGCTCGACGATGTCTCGCTGGAGATCCGGCCGGGCGAGTTCGTGGCCGTCGTCGGCCCGAGCGGCTGCGGCAAGTCGACCCTGCTGCGGTTGCTCATCGGCTTCGAACGGCCGGTGTCCGGCAGTGTGCTCTACGACGGCCAGGACCTCGCCGCCCTCGACCAGGCGGCCGTGCGCCGCCAGTGCGGGGTGGTCCTCCAGAACGCCCAGCCCCTGGGCGGTACGATCCTCGACTGCGTCCGCGGCGCCGAGCCGTACACCCCCGAGGAGGCCATGGAGGCCGCCGAACTGGCGGGTCTGGCCGAGGACATCCGGCAGATGCCCATGGGGCTCCAGACCATGATCTCCGGCAGCGGCGCCATCTCCGGCGGCCAGCGGCAGCGGCTGATGATCGCCCAGGCGCTCATCCGCCGTCCTCGCATCCTCTTCTTCGACGAGGCCACCAGCGCCCTGGACAACGAGACCCAGCGCATCGTCATCGACAGCACCCGCCGGCTCAACGCCAGCCGGCTGGTGATCGCACACCGGCTGTCGACGGTCATGGACGCCGACCGCGTACTGGTCATGGAGGACGGCCGGATCGTGGAGCAGGGCGCCCCGGCCGAGCTGATGGCCATCCCGGGCGGCAAGCTGCACGAGCTGGTGCGGCGCCAGACGCTCTAGGTGTGCTGTCCGGAGAGGTTGGTGACGCGGCTGGCTGGGGTTTGGCCGGTAGCGAGGCGTCCTGGTGCGGTCAGCCGCAAGGCGCCGAATCGGCCTCGAGGGGGCACCGCCCGGACGAAGTCCGGGGGAGGGCCTACTCGGTCGGTTCGGCAATGCCGCAGGGGGCACCTCCCGGCGGTAGCCGGGGGCGGCCGTGCCAGGGCGGCGAGCGGGGCACACCTTGGCTGACGCGGCACTAGGGGCGTCAGCCCGGCGGTCAGCCGTAGTGGGCCGCCCAGGCGTCGATCCGGTCCCGCATCTTGGCCGCGAGGTCCGGCCCGGCGGCCGAGAAACGGAGCGAGTCCGCGGCGATCCGGGCGAGGTCGGTGGCGCTCAGGCCGTGGCGGCTGTGCGCCGTGGCGTACTCGTCGAGGATGCCGATGCCGTACAGATACGGCGCGTCGCTGTTCAGCGTCACCGGGACACCCGCGCGGACCAGGGCCGGCAGCGGATGGGCCGCGGCCGACTCGACGGCCTTCAGCATGACGTTGCCGGTGAGGGCGAGGTCCAGGCAGATGCGCCGCGCGGCCAGCTCACGGACGACCCCGGGATCCTCGACGGCGCGTACGCCGTGGCACACCCGATCGGGGGTGAGGAAGTCCACGGTGTTGCGCACGCTCGAGGCGGGGCCGCTCTCCCCGGCGTGCGGGACCACCGCGAGACCTCCCTCGCGCGCGACGCGGAACGCCCCGGCGAAGTCGTCGGCGGGACGGCCCGCCTCGTTTCCGGTCAGGCCCATCGCCACGATGCCGCGGTCGCGGTGGCGGACCGCGAGCGCGGCCACCTCGGCCGCGTCCACCGGGCTCCGGTCGCGCCCGATCCCCAGGATCATGCCGCCGTCGCCGCGCGCCGCGGCCAGGCCGTCCAGCGCGGCCTCCACCAGGGCCTCGGGCGGGCCCAGCCGGCCCTGGTAGAGGTGCGGGCCCAGATGGAGCTCCGTCCAGACGACGCCGGCGTCCGGGGCCGCGTCGAAGACCTCCCCGACCACCCGGCGCAGATCGTCGAGCGAACCCACCAGAGCGCGGCAGCTCTCATAGGCGCGGTTGAACTCCGGCCAGGTCGGATACTCGTCGCTCAGCGGCGGCAACGGCAGTCCGTACCGCTCGCCGAACTCCCGCGCGGTGTCCGGACGCATCGCGGCCTCGGTGTGCAGATGCAGTTCGGCCTTCGGCAGGGTCAGGAAGTCGGCCGCGATCAGTGGTCTCCGTCCCATCAGGGAGCCTTGGCCTCCCAGCGCACCGTCAGCCGCTCCGCCGTGCCGACCAGTGCGTAGAAGACGATCGCGATGGCGGAAGCGATGACCATCACGGCGTACAGCTGCGGGGTGTTGAAGTTGTAGGTGGTCTGGATGATGAGATAGCCGAGCCCCTGCTGGGAGCCGATCCACTCGGCCACGATCGCCCCGATCACACAGTTGCCGGTGGCGATCTTCAGGGAGGAGAAGAGATAGGGCAGCGATGCGTACATCCGCACCTTGAACAGGACCTCCCAGGGGGAGGCGGACAGCACTCGCAGCAGCTCCAGCGACTGCTTGTCCACCGCCTGGAGCCCGCGCACCATGTTGACCAGCGTGGGGAAGAAGGAGATCAGCGCGCCGATGGCCACCTTCGGGGCATAGCCGTTGCCCATCATGATGACGAGGACGGGCGCGATGGCCACGATGGGGATGGTACGGATGAACAGCGCGACGGGCATCAGCGCCCGCTCCACCGGCCGGTAGTGGACGAAGACGACGGCCAGCAGCACCGCCACCGCGTTGCCCACCGCGAAGCCCAGGGCGGATTCGACGATGGTCGGCCAGGCGTTGTCCAGCAGCAGGGCCGAGTCGTCGTTCAGGGAGCGCCAGATGTCCGAGGGCATCGGCAGCACGTACTGGGGCACCGAGAAGACGCGACAGCCGAGCTCCCACAGGGCGAGCAGGACGAGCGCCGCGGACACCGGCAGCAGCGCGCGGAGCGGACGGGCGCCGCCGCGGACGGAACCTCGCCCGCGCCCGGCGGACTTCACCTCGGGGTCCTCGGCCGCCGACGGCGTCGAGGTGGTGGCGGTCGGCATCAGCAGTCCTCCAGCAGGCGGCGAAGGCGGGCGGCGAGCGCGGTGAACTCGGGGGTCTCGCGGACCTCGAGGGTGCGCGGATACGGCAGGTCCACCGGGACCAGCTCACGGACCCGTCCCGGATGCGCGGAGAGCACCAGGACCCGCTGCGACATGAACACGGCTTCGGCGATGCTGTGGGTGACGAAGAGGATGGTGGTCCCGGTCGCCTCCCAGATGCGCAGCAGCTCCTCGTTGAGCCGGTCGCGGGTGATCTCGTCCAGGGCGCCGAAGGGCTCGTCCATCAGCAGCACTCGCGGTCGGCACACCAGCGCGCGGGCGATCGAGACGCGCTGGCGCATTCCGCCGGACAGTTCATGCGGATAGGCGTTCTCCCGCCCCGCGAGACCCACCAGCGCCAGCAGTTCCTCGGGGGACGGGGCGTCCGCCGCGTCCGGTACGGCTTTGGTGCCGCCGCCGACCTGGAGCGGCAGCCGGACGTTCTCCACGGCGGTGCGCCAGGGGAGCAGCGCCGAGTCCTGGAAGACGAACCCCAGCCGGCGGGAGGTGCGCGCTCGATGTGCTGAGGTGCCGAGCACCGCGACCGTGCCGGCGGTGGGGGAGAGCAGATCCGCCACCACGCGCAGCAGGGTGGACTTGCCGCATCCGGACGGGCCCAGGAGCGAGACGAAGCCGCCGCTCTCGACGGCGAGGCTGATGTCGCGCAGGGCGGTCACCTCCCCGCGTTCGGTGGTGAAGGTGACCGTGATGTTCTCCAGTTCGACGCTGTTCCGGGGCTCGGCCCCGTCCGGCGTCGTCGTCGCGGAGTCCGGGGTGTCCGCGGCGGTCGTTGATCCGGCTGCCATGGCTGTCTTGGCTGTCACGGGAGTTCCTCCCTCGGGGGTGGTCAGCCGAGCTTGGGTCGGGATGCCGCCGTGGCCCGCAGAACGTCGGTCGTCATGACCTTGTCCACGGTCGGCGGCTTGGAGGTGAACTGCTTGAGCTGTGTGTACTGGCTGATCTGCCGTTGCCAGACGTCCCTGCTCATGGCGCCCCATCCGTCCTTGGCGGTGGCTTTGGTGAAGATCAGCTTCATCAGCACCTCGCTGGCCTTGAACTGGGATTCCTTCTTCAGGCTGGGATACTTCTTCACCAGCAGATCGACGGCCTCGTCGAGATGCCCATGGGCGTATTCATAGCCACGGGCGGTTGCCTCCACGAATCCCTGGAGCATTTTCGGGCGCTTCTCTATCGTCGTGTCGGTGGCGAAGTAGACATTGCCGTAGAGATGCACGCCCGAGTCCCACACCCGTAGCGTCTCGTATTCGTCCAGGATGGAGAACGCCTCCAGGTTGGTGATCCAGCCCGCCATGGCATCGACCTTTCCGCGCTTGAGCGGGGTGAAGTCGGATCCGACCACCTGGACCTTGACCTTGGATTTATCGATGTTGTTCGCCGCGAGCACCGCGTCGAGGACCACATCGCCGCCCGCCTGTATGCCGACGGTCTTGCCTATGAAGTCCTCCGGCTTTCTGAGCGGATTGCCGGGCAGGGAGATGTATGCGAGCGGATGCTGCTGCACGCCCACGGCGAACGCCCGCACGGGCTGCCCTTGGGAGCGCGCCATCATGACGGCGGGGCTGGACGCGTTCTGGCCGAAGGCCGCGGCGCCGCCGGAGACCAGCGTCACACCGTTCACATTGGGGCCGCCGGGCTGGAAGGTGAGTTTGACCCCGGCCTCCTTGTACCAGCCCTTCGCGTCGGCGACGACCTCGCCGATAACGCCGTTGTCACCCGTCCAGGCGATCTGGTATTTCGCGGTGCCGCCCGCTCCGCCGGGCCCACCGCCGCAGGCCGTGACGAAACCGCCCACGGCGAGACCGCCGCCGACGGCGAGAAATCTCCGCCGGGAAACCTTGTCGCTCATGACTACCTCAATTCCGGAGGCGGAAACAACGAAACGGAACTGCTGCTTCCGATGGCTTCGTTCACTACATCAGTATTTCTTCAAGTCGGCAATGACGGAACGTTGTTGAATAGCATTGTTTACGGCGGCGAAACTCACCAGCCGAGATAGACGGATTTCGACCAGGTGAAGAACTCCACGGCGGTCGGCCCCTGTTCGCGGAAGGTATTGGTGGAGGAGTCCTTGACCCCGCCGAACGGGACGTTCAAATCGAGCCCGGTCGTGGGACGGTTGACCTTGACGACCCCTGCCTGCACCCGTGCCACGAAATGCTGGGCGGCCGCCAGATCCCGGGTGCAGATACTTGCCGCGAGGCCGTACGCCGAATCGTTGACCAGACTGATCGCCTCGTCCAGGCCCTCGGCCGGGAGCACCGCCACCACCGGGCCGAAGATCTCGTCCCGGGCCGAGGAATGGCCGGGGCCGACCCCCGCGAGCACCGTCGGCGCCAGGAACAGCCCGTCCGGGGCCTCGCCGCCCGCCACGACGGTGGCGCCCTCGGCCCGTGCCCGCTCCACCGCCGCCACATCCGTCCCCAGTTGAGAGGCGCTGACCACGGGGCCCATCGCCGTCCCCGCCGCGAGCCCGTCGCCCGGCCGGTAGCGGGCGGCCTGTTCGGCCAGCGCCTCGACGAACGCGTCATGCACCCCCGGGGTGCAGATGATCCGCGAAGAGGCCGTGCACGCCTGCCCGGTGAGGCCGAAGCCGCCCGCGGCCGCCAGCCCGGCGGCCTGCTTCACATCGGCGTCGTCCAGCACCACCACGGCGTTCTTGCCGCCCATCTCCAACTGGACCCGGCCGTGACGGCGCTCGACCGTCTCACGGATCCGGTTGCCCACACCGGTGGAGCCGGTGAAGGAGACCGCCGCCACCCGCGGGTCGGCGACCAGCGCCTCGCCCACCACCGACCCCTTGCCGTGCACCACGTTCAGCACCCCGGGCGGCAGCCCCGCCTCGGCCAGGGCCGTCGTGAGATGGCGCACCGACACCGGGGTCAGCTCGGCGGGCTTGATGACCACGCTGTTCCCGCTCACCAGGGCGGGCGCCATCTTCCAGGCGGGGATGGCGATGGGGAAGTTCCACGGGGTGATCAGCCCGGCCACCCCCATCGGTTCCAGCCGGGTGTGCACCGCCGTATCGGGTGTGGCGCTGGGGAAAGTCTGCCCGCCGAGCCGCCAGCCCGCGGCACCGAAGTAGCGCAGCACGTCGATGGCGCGCCGCACCTCGCCGCGCGCCTCGGCCAGGGTCTTGCCCTCCTCCCGGGTCACATCACGGGCCACCGCCTCGTGCCGGCCGCGCAGGATCTCGGCCGCGTCCATCAGGATGGCGCCCCGCGCCGGGGCGGGCAGCGAGGCCCAGCCGGGCTGCGCCCCCTCGGCGGCCGTGACCGCGTCGGCCACCGCGGCCGCGTCGGAGGCGGGGGTAACCGCCACGAGGTCAGCGGGATCCGCGGGGTTGCGGCGCTCGACCGTGGGTTCCCCTACCGCCGAACCGGCGAGGTGGTTGGCTATCCGCAGGGTGGTGGACTGGGTCATCGGTGTGCCTCTCGGTTCATCGCGCCGTGGATCACAGGCTGCGCACCAGACCGCCGTCGCAGCGCACGGCGGTACCGGTCAGATACGAGGCGGGCGCCCCGCACAGGAATGCGGCCACGGCGCCGAACTCCTCGGTGGTGCCGTACCGGCCGGCCGGGATCGTGGCCCGTGAGGCGGCCGCCACCTCCTCGGTGGTGTGCCCCTCCCGCTCGGCCTTGGCCGCGTCCAACCGGGCGACCCGGTCGGTGGCGATCCGGCCCGGCAGCAGCAGGTTGACGGTCACCCCGTCCGCGGCGGTCTCCGCGGCCAGCGTCTTGAGATATCCGGCCAGCGCCGCCCGGCCCGCGTTGGACAGGGCGAGGCCCGGCAGCGGCGCGGTGACACCGCTGGAACCGATCGCCAGAATCCTGCCCCAGCCACGTTCACGCATCGCGGGCAGCGCGGCTGCCACCAGGCGCGCCTGCGCGAGCAGCAGACTCTCCGCCGCCCCGGCCAGCTCGGTGGCGCCGACGTCCGCCGCCGGGCCCGGTGCGGGGCCCGGACCGTTGAGGACGAGGATGTCCACGTGCCCGTACGCCGCGTACGCCGCGTCCATGAGGGTGCGCGGGCCGCCCGGCGCGGTGAGGTCCACCTCGACACCGATCGCTTCGGGCAGCCCGGCGGCCACCTCCTTGGCGACTTCCCCGCGCCTGCCGGAGACCACCACCCGTGCCCCCTCGGCGGCCAGCGCCTCCGCCACCGCTCGGCCGAGCCCTCCGGTGGACGCGGCGACCACGGCCGTACGTCCCGTCAGCCCCAGGTCCATCAGCGCGCCCCTTGCGGCACGCGCTCCGCCTGGGGCAGCGCGGTGAGATGGCGGAGGAGCTGAGGGACGAGGCTCTCGGGGAGCGCACGGGCGGGCGGCCGGACCCCGGCCTCCATGATCAGACCGCGCTGCCGGAGCGCTTCCTTGCGCAGCGCGAGCCCGATCCCCGCCTGCGCCTCGAAGTTGACCAGCGGCAGATACGGCAGATACGCCTCGCGCGCCGCTTCGTACCCACCGGACCGGTGGGCTTCGACGCAGGCGATCAGCCCTTCGGGTGCCGAGAAACCGGTCATCGCCCCGGCGGCCCCCGCCGCCAGTTCGTCCAGCAGACCGAGTCCGCCCAGCCCGCCGAAGACGGGGATGTCGGTCTGTTCCGCCAGGACGCCGATGACGGCGGGCGTCGGTGGCGCCTCCGCCTTCACCGCGACCGCCGACGGCACCCGGCGCACGACGGTGGTCAGGTCCCCGGGGCGGATGGCGACCCCGCTGGCCGCCGGGTAGTCCTGGATGACGAGCCCGAGCCCGGTGGCCTCGTGCACGGCGTTGAGATGGGCCGTGACCGTATCCGGGCGCGGGGAGTTGACCTGCGTCATCAGCCCGGCGACCCGGTCGCCCGCCACCTCGCCGATCAGCTCGGCCTCCTCGACGACCGGCGCGGTGGACAGACCGGTGGCCCCGACCACCAGCGGCAGATCGACGGTGTCGCGGACGACCTCCAGGACGGCCCGGCGCTCGGGACGGGAGAGCTGGGACGCCTCGCCGAAGACACCGAGCACGGTCAGCCCGATGACACCGAGCTCCGCGTAGTGCTCGACCAGCTGGGCCAGGGCCGATTCATCGACGTCGAGGGTCGAGCCGACGAAGGGTGTCGCCACGACGCCCCAGACGCCGGGCGGCAGTGGCCGTGGTGGGATGGACATGGGTTCTCTCCTCGCTGTTCGGCCTGTTCCGGTGGCCGTGGCATTCGATCGGGGGCGGGTTCAGCGGCCGGGCCAGACGGGCGGACGCTTCTCCTGGAAGGCGCGTACGCCCTCCGCCGCGTCCTCGCTGTCCACCGCGTCCATCAGCGCGGGCAGCCGCAGCGCATGCGCCTGACGGGCGGTGAGCCCGGCCCCGGCGCGCGCCATCTGCTTGATGGCGCGCAGGGACACCGGCGAGCAGGCCAACACCTCGGCGAGCCAGCGATCCACCGCCTCATCGAGCCGCTCCCCGGGCACGACCTCGTTCACCAGGCCCATCCGGTACATTTCCGCGGCCGGGACCTTGCGGCCGGTGAGCAGCAGTCCCATGGCCTGGGTGTGCGGCACCCGCTCCATGAGCCGGAACACCCCTCCGTCGAGGGGGATCCGCCCGACCCTGGGCTCGGTGAGGCCGAACCGCGCGTGTTCGGCGGCGATCACGATGTCGCAGCCCAGCACCATCTCCATGCCACCGCCCAGGGCATAGCCGTTGACCCTCGCGATGACCGGGACATCGAGGGTCTCGCGCAGGCTCAGGGCCCCGAAGCCATCGGGGTCCAGCCCGGCCCAGTACTCCAGACCGCTCTTGGCGGTCGCGCCCGCCGACATGTCGGCCCCGGTGGAGAACGCCCGCTCGCCCGCCCCGGTGACGACGACCGCGCGGATGCCGCGGTCGGCCTCGATCTCCGCCCAGATCTCCTTCAGCCGCTCGGTGGCGGCCCGGTCCACGGCGTTGAGGACCCGGGGGCGGTCGATGACGACACGTGCCACCCGCCCGTCGTGCTCCCGTATGCAGCGCACCTCGTCGCGCACCGCCTCGTCGCCGCTCATCGCAGCGCCCCCGCCTCGCGCAGGGCACGCAGCCGGGCCGCGTCGTAACCGGCCTCGCCCAGCACCTCGTCACCGTGTTCCCCGAGCCCCGGAGGCACCCTGCGCACCTCGGCCGGGGTGGCGGACAGATGCACCGGATTGCCCAGGACCCGCACCGAGCCCTCGGCGGGGTGCTCCATCTCGACGATCATGCCGTTGACGATGGTCTGTTCATCGCGGAGCGCCTCCTCCATGGTGCGCACGGGCGCGCACAGCAGGTCCTGTGCCTCCAGCCGCTTCATCCAGTGGGCGGTGGTCCCGGTGGCGAACCGCTCGGCGAACAGTCGCCGCAGCTCGGGGCGGTGCCGCTGCTGTCCCTCCGGGGTGGCGTACTCCGGGCGGAGCGAAAGGTCCTCGCCGATCTCCAGGGCGGTGCAGATGTCCCGGAGCGGGTTCTGTTTGAACGCCCCGACCATGACCACGGCGCCATCGGTCGTCTGATACGCCCCGGTGAGCGGCATCGCGGCCCAGTTGATCTCCGCGCCCCGGTTCATCCGGGTGGCCGCCTCCTGCATCTGCATATGGAGGATGGAGTCGTACATGGCGATCTCCACCTTCTGCCCCTCCCCGGTGCGTTCCCGGTGGAGCAGCGCCAGGAGGATGCCCTGCACCATGTGCATGCCCGTGGTGTAGTCGCACAGGCTGGTGGGATAGATGCTGACCGGAGTGTCGTCGGAGGCCCTGCGCCACATGACGCCGGTGTACGCCTGCGTCAGGATGTCCTGGCCGCCCTTGTGGGCGTACGGGCCCTTCTCCCCGAATCCGGTCGCGGAGGCCCAGATGACGCGGGGGTTGACGGCACGCAGCGCCTCATAGCCGAAGCCGATCCGGTCCATGACGCCGGCCCGGAAGTTGGAGGTCACCACGTCGGCGCGGGCGACGAGGTCGAGCACCACCTGTTTGCCCTCCTCGGTTCGGGTGTCGAGGCTGACGCTGCGCTTGTTGCGGTTGATGCTCCAGAAGACGGGGTTGTCGAGACCCGCTTCGTCGGGGAAGGAGGTGCGGGACAGATCGCCGGTGCCGGGGCGCTCGATCTTGATCACGTCCGCGCCGAAGTCGCCGAGCATCTGGGTGCAGGAGGGGCCGGCGTACACCTGGGTGAAGTCGACGACGACCACGCCGTCGAGCGGGAGCCGTCGCGTGCTCATGCGGCCGCCTCACTGTTCGTCTCGTCGATCGTGGCGTTCTCCGAGGGGACGTCGCCCGGGTCGGCGCCCTGCTCGCGCATCAGCTTCCGGATGTCCCGTGCCGGTACGTCGCGGACGAGGATGCCGCGGTCGGCAGCGATGCTCGCGGCGATACCCGTGGCCTGGCCCATCGCCATGCAGGGCGGGATCTCCCGGGACATCCGCTGGGCGTCCGGCGTGGCGGAGTAGTGCCGTCCGGCGACGAGGAGCTGGTCGACGCTTCGCGGAACGAACGACCGATAGGGGTAGTAGTAGTCACGGCCGCGGGCGACGGTGTCGGGAAAGTGGCGGCGCGAGACGATGTCGTCCTTGGTGACGACGTACTCCCCGTCGAGCAGCCGGGTCTGCCGGACGCCCATCTGCTCGGCGACGTCGAGCAGATAGCAGTTCTCGAAGCCGGGGAGGTACTGCCTGGCGTACTCCACCACGGCTCCCATCCGCGCCCTGGCGTCGAACTCCGCCTCGGTCAGGGAGATCGGGTCGGCGCCGTCGTAACCGGTCAGATGCGGGCAGTTGCACCACACGACGCCCGGAACCGGGGTCTTGAGCCACCACAGGTCCCAGGCGCCCCCGAGCATGCGCTTGATCTTGCGGTTGACCGCCCGGAACTCACGGGGGTTCGCTGTCTCGAAGCGCTGCGCCACGTCGGTGTCCACACCTCCGAGGCGGGAGACGAGGGTGACGATGTAGCGCCCCTCGGTGAACGGGGCTCCGGCGCGCGAGGCCACGTCGATGTCCCCACTGGTGTCGATGACGACATCACCGAGGACGGCCTGTGGGCCCGCCTTGGTCTCGCACACCACGCCCTTGATCGCGCCGTCCTGGACCACCGGCCGGGAGAACCAGCTGTGCAGGCGCAGGTGGACGCCGCTCTCCCGCACCAGGTCGTTGGAGACCCGCTTCCAGCCGTCCGGGTCGAAGGCGACGGCGTAGCAGATGGGCTTGGGACTGGCGTGGGAGTGGAAGTCGAACGCGCCCCAGCGGCTCCACTTGGCCCATGCCTCGGGCGAGGAGACCCGTTCCTCCGGGGGCGGGTAGACGGCCAGGTCCATGGCGGCCATGCGCTCGACGTACTCGTCCACCACACCGGTCACGGTGATCTCATCGGCGTTGCACATGTCGTCGAGCACCAGGACCATACCGCCGGAGGCGAGACCACCGAGGGCGGCGTAGCGCTCCAGGAGTGTCACCTCGGCACCGGCCCGCGCGGCGGCGACCGCGGCGCTGACACCCGCCGGGCCTCCGCCCACGACGACGACGTCACTGCGGCGCACGATCGGTGCGTCGATGGCCTCCAGAGTCACGGACCCGTTGAGGTCGGCCACGTTGTCTCCTTTCGAATACGGCGTCGCGTCACCGGACGTCCGTGGACCGGGCGTGCCTGTCCCGGAGCCCGGCTCCGGGCGCCGCGGAGGCCGCCGTGCCGCGCCGACGGGCGATGAGTCACGGCGGGAAACGGTGAGCGGGAAGGGGAGGACGGCGCACGGCGCCCGGAGGGAACACCGGACATGCGGCCGTACCGCGAGATGAGTCGGGGAACGCCCTCGCCCTCAATGCCGGGCGGGAGGCGGGGGAAAGCCGGGCGGGAGCGGGGGCAACACGAGTGGCGCGGGCGACGCTGCCCTGACGCGTACCGGATCGGAGGGCGGGGTGAGCGGCCCGACGGCCTGGCTCTACCAGGTGGGCGGGGTGATCACCCAGATCGCGGTTGACGGCTCATCGCCGACCGCGACGTACCAGTGCGGAATGCTCGACGAGTAGGTGATGGAGTCACCCGCCTCGAGTCGGTGCCGGACACCGTCGAGGAAGACGTCCTTCACCCCGGACAGAACGATGCCGAACTCCTCGCCGTTGTGCCGGAAGGGAGTGCCGCTGGTGTCATGGCCGGGCTCCGTCTCCACCCAGACCACCTCGAGCGCCCCTTTCAGGGACGGCGTGAGGAGCTGGTAACGGGCGCCGTCGAGCTTTTCATTTCCATGCCATTCCAGAGTGCGGCGCTCTTTTGCGCGCACCACAGGACTGGCAGGGGTTTCACCATGGAAAAGCCGACCGATCGGCACATCGAGCCCATGGGCCAATTGGATCAGACTGGCGAAGGAGGGATTTCCCTTTCCTCGCTCCAGCAGACTGATGAGGCCCGTGCTCACATTCGATCGGCTGCTCAGCTCCTCCAGGGTGAGTCCGAGATGCTTGCGGAGGGATCGGATCTGTTCGCCCAACGAGGCGATGGACGCATCGGCGTCGGGACGGTTGTCCTTGTCGTCCGTGTTGCTGCTGCTCATGCGTCGCTCCTCGTCCGGCCACCATGGAACGGTGACTTCACGATAATGAAGTTCTTCAACATGTCAAGGGGTGGCGTCCCGGCCGCCGGCGCCGGGCCCCGTCGTGCGGTCCGCTGTTTGACGGGCCGTCAGTTTTTTACCGACAGGCAACGCAAAAGAAACTCGCAGAATATTGCCGTGGCCATTTACGGGCTCGTACTTTCGGCTTACGGTCTTGCCGCAGCCGTTAATCCCTGACCCAGTCCGCGACCCAGTGCGTCGCGGTTTCATGAGGGAAGTTCACAATGGCCAATATCGTGCGCGCCGCCCTGGTCCAGACGAAGTGGACGGGCGACAGCGAATCAATGATCGAGCTCCATGAGAAGTACGCCCGCACCGCCGCGGAACAGGGCGCCAAGGTGATCGGCTTCCAGGAGGTGTTCAACGCGCCGTACTTCTGCCAGGTGCAGGAGGCGGAACACTACCGGTGGGCGGAGGCGGTGCCGGACGGGCCGACCGTGCGGCGGATGCAGACGCTCGCCAGGGAGACCGGCATGGTGATCGTGGTGCCGGTGTACGAGGTCGAGCAGTCCGGCTTCTACTACAACACCGCCGCCGTGATCGACGCGGACGGCAGCTATCTCGGCAAGTACCGCAAGCATCACATTCCGCAGGTCAAGGGGTTCTGGGAGAAGTACTACTTCAAGCCGGGAAACCTGGGCTGGCCGGTGTTCGACACCGCCGTGGGCAAGGTCGGGGTGTACATCTGCTACGACCGCCACTTCCCCGAGGGCTGGCGCGAGCTGGGCCTGGCCGGGGCACAGCTGGTCTACAACCCCTCGGCCACCTCCCGTGGCCTGTCGGCCTACCTCTGGCAGCTGGAGCAGCCCGCCGCGGCCGTCGCCAACGAGTACTTCATCGCCGCGATCAACCGCGTCGGCACCGAGGAGTACGGCGACAACGACTTCTACGGCACCAGCTACTTCGTCGATCCGCGCGGCCAGTTCGTCGGCGATGTGGCCAGTGACAAGGAGGAGCTGATCGTCCGCGACCTCGACTTCGGCCTCATCGACGAGGTGCGCCAGCAGTGGGCGTTCTACCGGGACCGGCGGCCCGACGCCTACGAGGGGCTGGTGCGGCCGTGACCCGCACGCTGATCCAGGGCGGGCTGGTCATCACCGCCGGCGAAGAGCTGTCGGCCGACGTCCTCGTGGACGGTGAGCGCGTCGCGGCCGTCGCCGCCTCGGGCACCGAGGTCACCGAGACCTGGGCGCGCGGAGCGGACCGGGTCATCGATGCCACCGGGCTGTATGTCATTCCGGGCGGGGTGGACGCCCACACCCATATGGAGATGCCGTTCGGTGGCACGTTCGCCTCCGACACCTTCGAGACCGGCACCCGGGCGGCGGCCTGGGGCGGCACCACCACCATCGTGGACTTCGCCATCCAGTCCGTCGGCGCCACGCTGCGCGAGGGACTGGACGCGTGGCATGCCAAGGCCGAGGGCCAGTGCGCGATCGACTACGCGTTCCACATGATCCTCTCCCATGTCGACGAGCACTCGCTCAAGGAGATGGACGCTCTCGTGGACGAGGGCGTGACCAGCTTCAAGCTGTTCATGGCCTACCCCGGTGTCTTCTACAGCGACGACGGGCAGATCCTGCGGGCCATGCAGCGCGGCGCCGCCAACGGCGGACTGGTCATGATGCACGCCGAGAACGGCATCGCGATCGACGTCCTGGTGGAGCAGGCCCTGGCCGAGGGCAGGACCGATCCCCGCCACCACGGTGAGGTTCGCCGGGAGCTGCTGGAGTCGGAGGCGACCCATCGCGCCATCCAGCTCGCCCGGGTGGCCGGCGCACCGCTCTACATCGTCCACGTCTCCGCCGAGCAGGCCGTCCAGGAGATCACGGGAGCCCGTGACCTGGGTCTGCCCGTGTTCGGCGAGACCTGTCCGCAGTATCTGTTCCTGTCCACGGACAACCTCGCCGAACCGGACTTCGAGGGCGCCAAGTACGTCTGCTCCACCCCGCTGCGGCCCGTCGAGCACCAGGCCGCGCTGTGGCGGGGGCTGCGGACCAACGACCTGTCGGTGGTCTCCACCGACCACTGCCCGTTCTGCTTCACCGGGCAGAAGGAGCTGGGCCGCGGCGACTTCTCCAAGATCCCCAACGGTATGCCGGGTGTGGAGCACCGGATGGACCTGCTCCACCAGGCCGTGGTGGACGGCCGTATCTCCCGCCGCCGCTGGATCGAGATCGCCTGCGCCACCCCGGCCAGGATGTTCGGCCTCTACCCGCGCAAGGGCACCATCGCCCCCGGGGCCGACGCCGACATCGTGCTCTACGACCCGGAGGCGCGGCAGACCCTGTCCGCCGAGACCCACCACATGAACGTCGACTACTCGGCATATGAGGGCAGGCAGATCACCGGGCGGGTGCGCACCGTCCTCTCGCGGGGACACGTCGTCGTCGACGGCGACGCGTACCTCGGCCGGACCGGTCACGGCCGGTATCTGCCCCGCGCCACCTGCCAGTACCTCTAGCGACCACCACACGGAGCATGCGATGGACTTCGGAATCGTCCTGCAGACCGATCCCCCCGCCTCCGCGTCGTCGACCGGATGCGGCGCGCGGAGGACGCGGGATTCACCTATGGCTGGACGTTCGACTCGGCCGTGTTGTGGCAGGAGCCGTTCGTCATCTACAGCCGTATCCTCGAACACACCGAGCGGCTGATCGTCGGGCCGATGGTCACCAACCCCGGGACCCGCACCTGGGAGGTGACCGCCTCCACCTTCGCCACCCTCAACGACATGTACGGCAACCGCACTGTGTGCGGTATCGGCCGTGGCGACTCGGCGATGCGGGTGGCCGGGCGCAAGCCCAACACCCTCGCCCGCCTCGGCGAGGCCATGCACACCATCAAGGAGCTGGCCGAGGGCCGTGAGGCCACGGTGGACGGCAACACCCTGCGGCTGCCCTGGGTGAGAGACGGCAGCCTGCCGGTGTGGATGGCGGCGTACGGCCCCAGGGCCCTCGCACTGACCGGCCGTCAGGCCGACGGATTCATCCTGCAACTCGCCGACCCTTATCTGACGGAGTGGATGGTCAAGGCGGTACGGGACGCCGCCGCCGAGGCCGGGCGAGACCCGGACGCGGTCACCATCTGCGTCGCCGCCCCCGCGTATGTGGGCGACGATCTGGCCCACGCCCGTGAGCAGTGCCGCTGGTTCGGCGGCATGGTCGGCAACCATGTCGCCGACCTGGTGACGCGCTACGGTCAGAGCTCCGGCATGGTGCCGGCCGAACTGACCGAGTACATCAAGGCCCGTGAGGGCTACGACTACGCTCACCACGGCCGCTCCGGCAACCCGGACACCGCTTTCGTACCGGACGAGATCGTCGACCGCTTCTGCCTCCTCGGCCCGGCCGGCGCCCAGATCGACAAGCTCAAACAGCTGCGTGACCTGGGTGTGGACCAGTTCGCCCTGTATGCGATGCACGACGGTGTGGAGTCCACGATGGATGCCTACGAGAAGGAGGTCATCCCCGCCCTGACCTGACGGCCCCTCGGCGCTATGGGGCGGCCGGGGTGGCGGACTCCTCGGCCTCCTCGTCCTTCTGCGGCTGGGCCACCGGACCCGGCCTGCCCCGCAGCGGGACCTCCTGGACACACAGGGCGGCGATGAAGGCCACGGTGCACACGACGGCCGCGGTCAGGAAGATCCGCTGGGTGCCGGTGGCCACCGCGTGGAGATAGCCGTCCCTGACGGACTCCGGCAGCCGGGCCAGCGCCGCCGGATCGGGCCGGACCTCGCCCGTCTCCGCCCCGGCGGGCGCGTGGCCCCGTACGGCACCGGTGAAGAGCGAACCGAAGACCGCCACGCCCAGGGAGCCGCCGATGGTGCGGAAGAGGGTGACCGACGCCGAGGCGGCCCCCATGTCGCGCATCTCCACACTGTTCTGCGCGATCGTGGTGACCATCTGCATCTGACAGCCCATGCCGGTGCCCACCAGGGCCATGAAACACCCGGTGGCCGCGCGGGAGGTCGTGGTGTCCATGGTGGCCAGCAGGAACAGTCCGACGGCCATGCAGACGGTGCCCACGATGGGGAAGATCTTGTAGCGGCCGGTGGCGGACATGACCTTGCCGCCGACCTGCGACATGATCACCACGGGGATCATCAGGGGGAGCAGCAGCAGACCGGAGCGGGAGGCGGAGACGCCCTGGACGGTCTGCTGATACAGCGGCAGATACAGCGAGCAGCCGAACATCACCACCCCGCCCACCAGGATCAGCGAGGACGCCAGGGAGAAGTTGCGGTGTCCGGTGAAGATGCGCAGCGGCATGAGCGGTTCGGCCGCGCGCCGCTGCCGGGCCACGAAGGCGGCCACGCCCACCGCGGCCAGAGTGAACAGACCCAGGATCTGCCATGAGGTCCACGCGTAGGTGGAGCCGGCCCAGGTGGCGGCCAGGGTGAGAGCGCACACGGTCGTCGTCATCACGGTGATGCCCGGCCAGTCGATACGGGCCTTGGCGCGGGTGGCGGGCAGCCGCAGCATCAGCTGACACCAGACCAGGGTGAGGACGCCGAGCGGCAGATTGATGAAGAAGGCCCAGCGCCAGCCGAGGTGGCCGGTGACGAAGCCGCCGAGCAGCGGGCCGCCGATGGTGCCGATGGCCATGATGGAGGCGGTCATGCCCTGGTAGCGGCCCCGCTCCCGGGGCGGCGCCAGCGAGGCGATCAGGGCGAAGGCACCGGCGCCGATACCGCCCGCGCCCAGACCCTGCAGCGCCCGGAAGACGATCAGCTGGGTCATCGTGTGGGCCGCGCCGGACAGCGCCGAGCCGAGAACGAAGACGACGACGGCGATCAGATACATGTGCTTGCGGCCGTACAGATCGCCGAACTTGCCCCAGACGGGGGTGGAGGCGGCGGTGGCCAGGGTGTAGGCGGTCACCACCCAGGAGATGTGCTCCAGGCCGCCGAGATCGCCGACGATCGTCGGCATCGCGGTGCCGACGATCGTGGAGTCGAGCATCGACAGCAGCATCGCGAGCAGCACACCGAGCAGGGCCAGACGGACGCTTTTCGGGGGGTTCTCCGGCGGGGCGGGACTGCCGGACGGCGGTGCGTCGGATACGGACATGGTGGATCACTTCCTTCTCAACGCGCTCGGCGCGGGGTTCCGAAAGACGGGAGCCGAAAGGGCGGGGCTCCGACCCGAAACAGAAGAGCACACCGACTAAAAAAGTGCAACGACTCAACTTTTCTATTCGATCCACATGCGGCTAGAGTGGTCCCGTGAGCGAGACGATGGGGCGCCGTGAGCGCAAGAAGGCCGCCACCCGCCAGGCGTTGGCGGACGCGGCCCTGAGGCTGTTCCTCGACCGTGGCTTCGACCAGGTGAGCGTGCGGGACATCGCGGAGGCCGCCGACGTCTCCACCACCACGGTCTTCAAGCACTTCCCCAGCAAGGAGGCCCTGCTCTTCGACCTGGACTCCGACCGGGAAGCCGCCCTCATAGCCGTCGTGCGCGACCGGCCCGAGGGGATGTCCATCCCCCGGGCCCTGCGCGAGCACACGCTGCGGATGCACTCCGACGGCGCGGGCGACCCCGAGATGGCGCGGTTCGTCGAGCTGACGGAGAGCACCCCGGCGCTGCGTGAGTACGGCCGCCGCATGTGGATGCGCCACGAGGCCGCTCTCGCCGCCGCCGTCGCCGAGGCCACCGGCGCCCCCGAGGACGACCCCGGATGTGCGGCGCTCGCCCACTTCGCGCTGGAGACCGTCAGCTTCGCCCGGGGCCGGGCCGACGCCCGGCAGGCCATCGAGGCCGCCTTCGCCCTCCTCGAACGCGGCTGGCCCGCGGCCGGTTAGCGATGCCCACCGCGGCGTCCGGGCCCGTTTGCGGACTTGGCGCAAGTTTCGGGCGGATGCCGGATGCGGGGGCACGAGGGCGTTAGCGTCTGTCGCTATGCGGTGGGCCGGTGTGATCGACAGCGTGACCAGGACCGTCGGCGGGCCGAAGGGCCGGTGGCCGGCGGCGCCGGCGCGGCATCGGCGGTGGCTGGTGGTGGCCGCCGTCGCGGCGCTCCTCGTCCAGATGGCCGTCGCGATGGTCACCACGGCGGTGGAGCAGACGCCGACCATCGACGAGCCCGTGTACGTCGGCGCGGCGGTGGACTCCCTGCACCATCACCGGGTGCGCTACAACCCCGAACACCCCCCGCTGGGCAAGCTCATCGTCGCGACGGGGGTGGCGTTCGCCCGGCCGCACCTCGACGCCGGTTTCACCGGTGACCAGACGGCGCTCGGGCGGCATGTGCTGTACGAGGCGGGCAACGACCCCTGGCGGCTGATGCTGTGCGCACGGTTGCCGATGATCGCGCTGACGCTGCTGTTCGGGCTGGTGGTGTTCGCGTCCGCCCGCGAACTGACCGGCCCCGTGGGCGGAACGGTGGCTCTCGCCCTGTACACCTTTTCGCCGGACGTCATCGCGCACGGCTCGCTCGCCACACTCGACGTACCGGCGGCCGGTTTCCTGCTCACGTCGGTCTGGCTGCTGTGGCGGGCACGGCGGCGGCCACGATGGCACCTGCCACTCGCCGGGGTGGCGCTCGGCGCCGCCCTCGCCACGAAGATGAGCATGCTGGCCGCGGTCCCGGTGCTGCTGCTCCTGACCGTGCTCTCGGTCTGGTACGCCCGCCGCACCCACCACCGCACACCGCGCGACCAGGTGCGGTCGCTCGGCATCGGAGTGGCGGCGGCGGTGGCCATGGCGCTGATCGCGGTGGCCGTGGTGTGGGCCACTTACCTGCTGGTCGACCCCCGGCTGCGCTGGACGCCCACCGGGCCGGTGCCCGCCGTCCAGGGCTTGCGCGGGCTCGCCGTCCAGTGGCTGCCGCTCCCGGAGGCGTACCGCGACGGGATGCGCATCCAGTTCGGCTTCGAGCAGGACACCTGGCGTGGCTTTCTGCTCGGCCGCCGCTACCTCGGGTCGCTGTGGTACTACCTGCCCGTCGCGCTGCTGGTGAAGACGCCCCTGGGCATGCTGGCGCTCTGGTCGGCCGGGGCGGTCACGATGCTGGTGGTGCCCCGGCTGCGGCCCGCCGCGCCGTATGTGCTCGTCCCCGCGGCCGTGCTGCTGCTCGCCGCCCTGGACGGGGCCCGCAACCTCGGGGTGCGGTACGCCATCTTCCTGCCGATGTTCCTGGCGGTCGCGGCGGCCGGCCTGATGGCCGTGCGGCGTCGATGGGCGTACGGGGTCACGCTGGCGCTGGTGCTGTTCGTCGCGGTCAGTTCGCTGCGGACGTATCCGTACTACCTGCCGTACTCCAACGAGGCGTTCGGCGGGCCGTCCCGAACCCATCTGCGGCTGCACGACTCGAACGTCGACTGGGGGCAGGACCTGGGACGGCTGGCCGACCGCCTCCGGGACCGCTACCGGGGCGAGCGGATCTGGCTCGTCTACAAGGGCAGCGGTGTGCCGTCCGCCTACGGCATCCACGCCTCCGACCCACGCCGGGCCGCCCCGGACGAGGTGCGCGGGCTGCTGGTGGTCTCGGACTCCTCGATCGCCCAGGCCACCGGTCGGCTGGCGGCGCTGATCGACGGCAGCCGGCCGATCGACGAGGTCGGCCACTCGATCACCATCTACCGCCGCTGACCGCCCACCGCCATGTCATGACATCTCTCACACCGGGCGCCGGAGTAAAGAGGGCGTAGCGGCGCATATCGACTAGGCGCCATAGTGGGCTTTATCTGCTCTGTCGGACATGGCGGATTCCGTATCGCCCCGGCCCCGGCATTTCGGGCCCGCCACCCACTCGCCTGGTTGCCCGGGATTTCTGATGGCGTGTCGGGCCACCGTGGCCTTCCCCGGAACCCGCTCAGCATGACTCGCCACTGAGCGCAAGTTTTGTCCTCGCCACGAACTCGTGTCGTACGAACACGTGTGTTGCCCGGGTGGCGGACGGCTCCAAGAATGACGGGCCTCAACCGAGTGTGAGGTCCCGAATGAGCAAGCACCGCAGCAGCACGACGCACCGCCGCAAGATAGCCATCGCCACGCTCGCCGTGGCCGCCGTGGGCGTTCCCTCGGCCGCGATGGCATCGCAGTACACCGCCCCCGCGCGCTCCCACTTCGCCCCCGCGCGCTCCCACTCCGCCACCCCTACGAGCTCCCCCTCCGCCCCCTCCACGAGCTCCCCCTCCCCCTCCGCCACCTCCGCATCCGCCACTGACCAGCAGGAAGTGGTGGACCTGGTCAACAGCGAGCGCAGCAAGGCCGGTTGTAAGCCGCTGACCGTGAACGAGAAGCTGACCAAGGCCGCCCAGGACCACAGCGCGGACATGGCGGCCCACCGCAATATGTCGCACACCGGCTCCGACGGCTCCTCCCCGGGTGACCGGATCGAGCGCGCGGGCTACTCCTGGCGCGCCTACGGCGAGAACGTGGCCTACGGCTATGACTCGCCCAAGAGCGTCATGGCGGGCTGGATGAACAGCTCCGGCCACAAGGCCAACATCCTGAACTGCGACTTCAAGGAGATCGGCGTCGGTCTGGCGCAGCCCGGCAACTACTGGACGCAGGACTTCGGCACCGCCCGATAGCTCATCCCTCGGATGTCCGGGGCAACCGGCCCAGCCCCAGCGGGGCGGGTGGCGGGAGGGGGCGGGCCGGTTCGGCCCGCCCCGCCTCGAAGGACCGCAGGAGGTGGGCGACCAGCCGCCGGGACGCGGCCGGTGCGGTCGCGGCGTCGCCGATGACACCTTTGTTGGCCAGGAAGACGAGGCTCAGGTCGGACACGTCGAAGTCCTCGCGCAGTCGCCCCGCGGCCTTGGCGCGCCGGACCACCTCGGCGAAGCCCTCTTCGATCCGCAGCCGCTCCCGCTCGAAGCCGACCGTGTCGGGGAGCGACAACAGCAAGGCGTCGTTGAACTCCCGGTCCTGCGTCTGCGAAGCACACACCGTCTCGATGGTCCGGCGGAAGGCCCGCCATGCGTCGTCGTCGGCCAGGGCGTCGTCGACGATCGTCGCACAGGCGGCGAACTCGTCCGAGAACACCTCCGTGACCAGCGCCTCCCGGGTGGGGAAGCGCCGGTAGAGCGTGGCCACCCCGACCCCGGCATGACGGGCGATGGTGGCCATCGGCACATCGAGCCCACGCGAGACGAACAGCGCCCGGGCCGCTTCGAGGACACGCCGGCGGTTGGACGCCGCGTCGGACCGCAACCCCGGACCTCCGGTGTCCCGAACACCGCTGTCGGGCGCTATCTGAGAAACGTGAGCAGGCATGTTTCTCACCTTACGCCGACCGGGCGGTTTCCCCCTTTGCGCGCATTAGCGTGGCGGCAACCCCGATGTGCGAAAGGGACGATGAGGGCGATGAGCGAGATGCGCGCGGCGCGGTACGACCGGTACGGACCTCCCGAGGTGCTGTACGAGGGCACACTGCCGAAGCCGGTGGCCGGTCCGCGGGAGGTGCTGGTGCGGGTGCACGCCACGAGCGTGAACGGCGGCGAGCTCTCGGGCCGGGCGGGCAAGCTGAAGCTGGTAACCGGGCGGAAGTTCCCCCAGGGCACCGGTGTCGACATCGCCGGAGAGATCGCCGAGGTGGGCTCCTCCGTGCGCCATCTCGCGGTGGGCGAGCGGGTATGGGGCGCGATGCCGCACCTGAGGTTCGGGGCGGCCGCCGAGTATGTGGCCGTCCGGCCCCGTCAGCTCTCCTACGCCCCCGAGGGGATCGATCTGGTCCGGGCGGCGGCCCTGCCCGGGGTCGGCACCACGGCCATCACGGCACTGCGCGACAAGATCGGCCTGATGAGTGGCGAGCGGCTGCTGGTGCGTGGCGCGGCCGGCGGTGTCGGCAGCGTCGCCGTCCAGCTCGGACACGCGCTCGGCGCCCATGTCACCGCGCTCGCCGGCGCGAAGACGCTCGACCTCGTCCGGGAGCTCGGAGCCGATGAGGCGCATGACTACCGGACCACCGGCCCGGCCGCTCTCGGGCCGTTCGACGCCGTGCTGGACACGGTGGGCACCGAGCTCGGTGCGTACCGCGGGCTGCTGTCGCCCGGCGGTCGCATGGTGTCCATCGCCTTCGACGCAGACCGTCCGCTGTCTTGGCTGGGCTCCATCCTCGTCTCCACCCTGCACGGCTCACGGCGGGTGCGGGCCTTCTCCGGCAATCCCACTCATGAGCTTTTCGCGGACCTCGCCGCGTATGTGGAGAACGGGGCGATCCGGCCGGTCGTCGACACCGTCCATCCGCTCTCCGACATCGGAGAGGCCCATCGCGCCTTGGAAGCCGGCGGTGTCCGCGGCAAACACGTCATCCAGGTGAAATGAGGCCATAAGACAGAGGAACGCCCCGGCTGCCTTGACGGCCGGGGCGTTCCTCGGCGTATATTGGGGATTTCCTTTGCTATTGCATTTACGGCATAAGGAAACCTGATGAAGTCATCGTATCCCGGCGGGAGTCGAATTGTCAAACGAGGAATGGGACCGTGAGCAAGAATTCCTTGATCTGCTCAACGGGCGCCTCGCCGAGCTCAGGGCACGAGCCGAGGAGTCGGTGACCGAGGCACTGTCCTTGGAGGGCACCACCTTCCAGGCGCGGCTGGAGCGCGATGTGCTGGTGGCCGAGCGGTCCGGGCTGCTCGCCGCGTTCGAGGCGGGGGAGCGGGGGCTGTGTTTCGGCCGGCTGCTGTTCCGCGACGACCGCGACTACCACATCGGCCGCATCGGCATCCGGCGCGATGACGCGGACCGCACCCCGCTGGTCATCGACTGGCGGGCCGATGTGGCCCGTCCGTTCTACCTCGCCACCGGGCACACCCCCATGGGGCTGCGCCGCAGGCGCCACATCACCACCGAGGGACCCAAGGTCACCGGGTTGCACGACGAGATCCTGGACCTCTCGGACACCATACGGACCGGGCATGAGGGATCCGACGCGGACGCCGTGCTGCTCGCCGCGCTCGACGCCGCCCGCACCGGCCGGATGCATGACATCGTGCAGACCATCCAGGCCGAACAGGATCAGATCATCCGCGCTCCGCACCACGGCGTCCACGTCGTGGAGGGCGGCCCCGGCACCGGCAAGACCGTCGTCGCGCTGCACCGCGCCGCGTATCTGCTCTATGCGCACCGGGAGTCGCTGGCCCGCCGCGCGGTGCTGATCGTCGGGCCCAATCCGGCGTTCCTCGGCTACATCGGCGAGGTGCTGCCCTCGCTCGGCGAGACCGGTGTGCTCCTGGCCACGCTCGGCGAGCTCTTCCCCGGTGTGACGGCCACCGGGACCGACACCCCCGAGGCCGCCGAGGTCAAGGGCCGCCCGGAGATGGCGGATGCGCTGGCCCGCTTCGTACGGGCCCGGCAGACGCTGCCCGACCCCGCGATCGTCATCGAGCACGACGACGGCGATCTGGTGCTGGACAGGGACATCGCGTCCGAGGCGGGCCACAAGGCACGGGAGACCGGGCTGCCGCACAACCTCGCCCGTCCGCACTTCGCGTTCCGTGTCATCGACGCCCTCACCGACCAGCTCGTGGACCGGATCGGCGCGGACCCCCTCGGCGGGCCCAACCTCCTCGGCGCGGACGACGTCGCCCAGCTCGGCAAGGCCATCGCGGTCAACCCCGAGGTGCACGCGGCCATCGCGGAGCTGTGGCCGGCCCTCACCCCGCGGCAGCTCGTGGCCGACTTCCTCGGCGACCCCGTCCACCTCTCCGACGCCGACGCCGCCGCGATCCGCCGCACCGACGGCGAATGGACCCCCGCCGACGTCCCGTTGCTGGACGAGGCGGCCGAACTCCTCGGCCATGACGACGCGGCGGCCCGCGCCGCCGCGGAGGCCGAGCGCCAGGAGCGCATCGAGTACGCACAGGGTGTGCTCGACCTCTCCTACGGCTCCCGCACCCTGGAGTTCGAGGACCGCGAGGACGAGGAGTCGGAGGTGCTGGCCGCCCACGACCTCATCGACGCCGAACGGCTGGCCGACCGCGCCGAGGAGCGCGACCACCGCAGCGCCGCCGAACGCGCCGCCGCCGACCGCACCTGGGCCTTCGGCCACATCATCGTGGACGAGGCCCAGGAGCTGTCCGCGATGGCGTGGCGGCTGCTGATGCGGCGCAGCCCGACCCGTTCGATGACCCTGGTCGGCGACCCCGCGCAGACCGCGGAGCCGGGCGGCTGCGGCTCCTGGTCCTCGATCCTGGAGCCGTACGTCGGCGACCGCTGGGAACACAGCCGGCTCGGCGTCAACTACCGCACCCCGACCGAGATCATGGACATCGCGGCGCGGGTGGCCCGTACCGTCGACCCCGCCTTCCAGCCCCCGCGCTCGGTCCGCGCCACCGGGGTGCGGCCGTGGGCGGAGCACACCGGCGATCTGCCCGGCGCGGTGGCCTCGGCCGTGGTGCGGGAGACCCGCGCCGAGGGCCGTCTCGCGGTGATCGCCCCGAAGGACCGCCATGACGCGCTGTCAGCCGCCCTCCCGCAGGCGTCCACCGGCCGGTCCCCGGACCTGACCAGCGCGGTGGTGCTGCTCGACCCCCGGCAGGCCAAGGGGCTGGAGTTCGACACCGTGATCGTGGCCGAGCCCGCGGAGTTCGGCACCAGCGACCTCTATGTGGCGCTCACCCGGGCCACCCAGCGGCTGGGCGTGGTGCACACCGGCCCGCTCCCGGAGGGCCTGCGCGACCTGGCCGACGCGGCGGATCCGGCCGCCCCCGCCGACCTGCCCGACGCGGCCGGTCACGAGGCGGCCGACGGCTCCGAGAGGCGCGGCTGACCGCCTTCGACGGCCGGCCGTGGTGCCACGGCCGGCCCGTCGTGGGTCACGAGGAGCAGTTCTCGCTGGATCCGCTGGAGTTCACCCGCAGCGCTCCGCCGGAGGTGTTGGCGCTGTCGGCGAGGCAGTAGCCGGACACGTTCTGGACGACGACGTCCGCCGGGCTGTCGCTGCCGCGCTGTGCGGTGAAGTGGTCGAACCGCAGCGCGCTCCCGGAGTTGGCGATGACCGCCGGACGTCCGTCGTTCTTGGCGAACCGCACCGAGCTGTCGTTGAAGGTGATGTGATCCGCGTTGTGCAGATACCAGCCGAAGGCGGGACGGGTGCCGATGCTCTTCGGGTTGTAGTCGCCGGAGTCATTGCTGGGGACAGCGGTGGACATGGTGCCGTTGCCGCCGGGCACGGTGAGATTGACGTTGTTGAAGGTCACACCGCTGATGTGGTTGCCACCGGACTCGCCCCACAGCGTCGGGCTGAAGGAGGGGGTGTTCCCGGTCCCGGTGATGTTGTCGTAGGTGATGTCGCTGATGTGGCCGACTCCCGGATTTCCGCCACACCGTTTTCTTGTCCCGATCTTCTGCATGATGGGGGAGTGCACATTGGTCATGGTGATGTCGCGGTAGTGCACATCGGAGATGTTGGCGCCGTCCATCGAGACCATGCCGAGCCCGGACTTGTCCGCACCGGTGATGGTGATGCCCTGGAAGTTGTAGTCCGAGAAGTCACCACAGGTCTCGGAGCCGAACATCAGGGCGTTGCAGCACTTCGCGGAGAGATGTGAATCGGTCACCTTCACATGGCCGTTGGACAGCTTGGCGCCCAGGGCGTAGTCGCTCTTGAAGGCGAGCGCGTCGTCGTTGGCGGCGATATCGGCATGGGTGATGGTCACATTGGTGGTGCTGATGATGTTCCAGCCGTCGCGGTCGCTCGCCGTGTCGATGGTGAGGTGGTCCGAGGTCACGTTCTTGCAGCCGTTGATGAGGGCCGCGAAGTGGCCACCGCGCCGCAGGGTGATCCCGTCGAGGGTCAGTCCGTCACAGCGGGTCAGCGAAATGATCTTGTCCGCCTCGCCGGAGTCGGGGGTGCCGGTGATGAGGTTGCCCGCGCCGTCGATGGTGCCCGAACCGGTGAACCCGATGTTGGTGAGCTTGTCGCCGTAGAACATCGCGTTGTGGAAATGGCTGTGGCCGTAGTCCTGGTAGTCGTCGTTCGGATTGGACTCGGGCTTGTCATAGGTGTCCGCGCTCGAACCGAGGATCGTGGCCCCGGAGTCCAGTTGGAGGGTCACCTCGCTCTTGAGGTGGACGGTGTTCTTGGACTTGTACTGTCCGGACGGGAAGCGGACGATTCCGCCTCCGGCGCTGTTGGCCGCCGTGATGGCCTTCTCGATGGCGCCGGAGTCATTGGACGAACCGTCGGCCTTGGCGCCGTAGTCCATCACGCTGAACACCGGTGCCGCGGCGGTGACCGTCTCCTGTGCGGGGGCGGCGGCCGCCTGCGGCACTTGCGATAACCCGAAGACGGCGGTGAGGGCGAGCGCCGCGCCTGCGGCGAGTCTCTTCATCTCTCGTTCTCCTTCTCCTGTGGAGCCGTGGAGATCCGACGTGTTGGAAGGTCTGAACCTGATTGAGCTGCGAGAATCCCTCTGGTGGGGCGACTTCTGTCTATGCCGGACCAGAAAGGTAGGATCTCTCTCCTTCTGTGGAAGGTAACAGGCGGATCCGAGCTGTCAATGGCCTCAGCCGCCACGACCGCCTCCCCGGCCGTCGATCGCCTACGATCCCGCCGTGGCCCCCTTCCGTATCGAGCGGCGCTCCGCACTGCCCGTCGACGAGACCTGGCGACGGCTCACCGACTGGCCGCGCCACGGCGCCCATGTGCCGCTGAGCGACGTCACCGTGCGTCCGGCGGGACCGACCCGGGTGGGCACCGTGGTCGTGGTGCGCACGGGCGTCGGCCGCGCCGGATTCGACGACCCCATGGAGGTCGTGCGCTGGGACCCGCCCGCCGGGGACACTCCCGGAAGTTGCAGGCTGGAGAAGCGCGGCTCGGTGGTCCTCGGATGGGCCGAGATCGAGGTGCGCCGCCGGGACGGCGGATCCGAGGTGGTATGGCGCGAGGAGGCGCGACTCCGGGGGCTGCCCCGCCTGTTCGACCCGCCCACGGTCTGGTCCGGCCGCCTGCTCTTCGGCCGGGTGGTCGACGCGTTGCTCAAGGGATGACCCGCTTCCGGCGGTGGCCCCGTCCGTGCCGGGTGCCCCGGCCCGCCGGTGGCCGCGCCCCTGTAGGGCGCCTGAGCCCCAAGTGGCCCGACCGGTACCGCGTTTGACGACCGTTGGCGGGGTCGATCATCCGGGCGCGTCGCTGGGTAGGGATACGCCGGGCCCCGCCGCGGGCTCGCTCCGCGCACGGCACACCGCACACTGCCCCCGCACCACCGCAAGGCACCGCACCGCCCCCGAAGGCTCCCGAACGCCACGGAGGAGATGTCCCATGCGCAGTCGCTCCAGAACCCTGGCACCCGTCACGGTGCTGTTCACCCTGCTCGCCCTGCTGTTGCCCACCGGCGCGGTCGCCACCGCGTCCGCCACCACGGCCACCGCCGACGGACCGCTGCCGGTCGTCACCCCGCGCCCGCAGGAGATGTCCCGTATTGGAGCGGACGTTCACGTCCCCTCCCGCGTCCGCCTCGTCATATCGGATGGTGTGGACCGTCCGACCCGCGATCTGGTCACCTCCGTGCTGCGCCGCGCGGGGGCCTCGCGGATCCAGGACGGCCCCGGGCCGAAGCTGACCGTGACCGTCGGCCGGATCGCCGATCCACGGGTCGCGCGGGCACTCCGGGCCGCCGGGGGCCGGGTGCCCGGCCCGCTGCCCGCCGAGGGCTACGCGCTCGCCGCCGGACGCGGCTCGGTGGCGCTCGCGGGCGCCGACTCGGACGGGACGTACTACGCGGCGCAGACGCTGCGTCAGCTCGTGTCCGGCCACCGCACGATCGCGTCCGTCTCGGTCACCGACCATCCGCTGATGCCGCTGCGCGGGGTGATCGAGGGCTTCTACGGAAGCCCCTGGACCCACGCCGAGCGCATGGACCAACTGGCGTTCTACGGGGACGTCAAGATGAACACCTACATCTACGCGCCGAAGGACGACCCCTACCACCGCGAGAAGTGGCGCGAGCCATATCCGGCCGCCAAACTCGTCGAGCTCGGCGAGCTCGTCCGGCAGGCCACCGACCACCATGTGCGGTTCACCTTCGCCGTCTCCCCGGGCAACTCCATCTGCTACAGCGACCCCTCCGACCTCGCCGCGCTGGAGGCCAAGCTGGACGCGGTCTACGACCTCGGGGTGCGCAGCTTCTCCATGCCGTTGGACGACATCAGCTACACCCGCTGGAACTGCGAATCCGACCGCGCCACCTACGGAAACCCCTCGTCGGAGGCCGCCGCCAAGGCCCAGTCCGACCTGCTCAACACGGTGCAGAAGACGTTCCTGGACGAACGGGCGGACACCAGGCCGCTCCAGATGGTGCCCACCGAGTACGGGGACGTCACCGACAGCCCGTACAAGCGTGTCCTGCGCGAGCGGCTGGACTCGCGGGTCGAGGTGATGTGGACCGGAACCGATGTGGTGCCGCCGCGGATCACCGTGGCCGACGCGGAGCGGGCCGCCACCGTGTGGGGGCGCAAGGTCTTCGTCTGGGACAACTACCCGGTCAACGACTACGGCCAGGCCGAGGGTCGGCTGCTGCTCGCGCCGTACGGCGCCCGTGAGCCCGGACTGCACCGGCGGCTCTCCGGCCTGGTCCTCAACCCGATGAACCAGGCCGCCGCCAGCAAGGTCGCCCTCTTCGGCGGAGCGGACTTCGCCTGGAACGACACCGGCTACGACGCCACCCGCACCTGGGAGGCCGCCGCCCGCTACCTCGCCGGGGACGGCCCCGGCGCGCACCCGGGCCGTACGGACGGAACCGTTCGCTCGCTGCTGGCCTTCTTCGACACCCAGCACCTCGCACCCACCTTCGGCGCCGAACCCTGGCAGCCGCAGGCCCCCGAACTCGCCGCGCGGCTCGACCGGTTCCACACCGCCTGGGAGGCGGGGCACGAGCGAGCGGCCCTGCGGGAGCTGCGCCCGTACGCCCGGCTGCTCGCCGCCGCGCCCGAGCGCATCAGAGCCGGTGCCGCGGACCGGGGATTCGTGGCGGACAGCGCGCCCTGGCTGGACGCGCTGACGCTGTGGGGGCGCGCCTTCGAGCGCACCCTGGACGCGCTGGGCGCCCGACTCGACGGCGATGACGCCCAATCCGCGCGGTGGTTCGCCGAGGCGGCGGCCGACGCGCGGCGGGCCGGGGAGATCCGCACCATCCCGGGCGAGACCCGCCCCGAGGGCCCGGTGCGCATCGCCGACGGAGTCCTCGATACCTTCATCACCGAGACCGCCGAAGGGGTCTGAGCCGTCGAAGCGGTTGTATTTACCACCCGTTAGAGTGGTGACGCTGGGATGATCATGCACTACGCTCCGTAGTATGGGGGTACCGGGGGAAGGTATGGAGCGAGGGACCGCCGTGGTGATCGGCGGAGGTCTCGCCGGGCTGCTGGCCGCATGGGCGCTGCGGGGATATGCCGAGCGCATTGTCATAGTCGAGCGTGACCGCTATCCCGAGGGGCCCGCGTTCCGCTCGGGCGTTCCGCAGGCGCGCCACGCACATCTGCTGCTCGAGGCCGGGCATCGGGCGCTGGAGGAGCTGATGCCCGGCGCGCGCGAGGAGTTGCTGACCGCCGGCGCGGTGCGGGTTCCGATGTCGGGCGTGCGCTGGCTCAGCGCGGCCGGGTGGCTCGCGAAGTACGAGAGCGAGGTCGCGTTCCTCTCCTGCACCAGACCGCTGCTCGACCATACGGTGCTGCGCCGGGTGCGCGGCGAGCCCTCGGTGCGATGGCTGGAGAACACCGACGTCGTCGGACTCCTCGGCACCCCGGGTGAGCTGACGGGCGTCCAGATCCGGGCGCGGGGCGACGCCCGCGCCCGGGTGCGCCAGCTGCGCGCGGAGATGGTGGTCGACGCCTCCGGGCGCACCTCCTCGGTCCCGTCCTGGCTGGCCCGGCTGGGCTGTCCGCCCACCCCCGAGGAGCGCGTCGACGCGGGGGTGTCGTACGCCAGCCGGATGTACCACCGTCCCGCCGGGGCGGATCCGGGTTTCGACGCGCTCTACCTGCAGACCAAGGCCCCCGACGCGCCCAGGCTCGGCGTGGTGCTGCCCGTGGAGGACGGCCGGTGGATCGCCAGCGTCGGCAGTATGCGGGGAGCGCAGGCCGAGCCGGGGGCGTCCGGTTTCGACCGGCAGCTGCGGCTGCTGCGGGACCCGAGCCTGCGCGAGCTGCTGGCCGCGGCCGAGCCCGCCGGTGCGGTCCGCGGCTTCTGGCCCGGCCCCGGTGTGCGGCGGCACTACGAGCGCCGGGCGCCGCGGGGGCTGGTCGTCATCGGCGACGCCGTGTGCACCTTCAACCCGGTCTACGGTCAGGGCATCACCGTGTCCGCGCTCGGCGCCCGCGCTCTGCGGGCCGCCGCCGAGCGCCACGGCGGAATCGGCCACGGTGCGGCGCGCACCGCCCGTAAGGGCATCGCGGCCGCCACGGACACCGCGTGGCTGCTGTCCTCCAGTGAGGATGTGCGCTTCCCCACCACCACGGGCGGCCCCGCCGGAGTGATGGTGCGGGCCCAGCACCGCTATCTGGACCGGGTCATCCGGCGTGCCACCGTCGACCCGGGGGTCTGCAAGGCCCTGCACGAGGTGATGTCGATGGTCGCCGCGCCCGCCGCGCTGATGCGCCCCGCCGTCCTCGGAGCCGTGCTGCGCGGGGGAGGGAGGGGCCGACCCGCATCCCCCTAGTGATCGTCGCGGATCCCGGACGGTGCCTGGTCGGCCGCCCTAGCATCGACAGCATCCGGGTGTTGTGACGCCACCCGCACCCATGCCCCGACGACATGTCAATGGACCAGACGGCCCTTTCAGGAGCACAGCGTGCGCGCGACTTTTGCGGATTTCACCATCGATCCGCCTCGATTCGGCAATGGCACGGCCCGGTACATACGGTGCCATCCCGACCGGGACCGTCTCGCGATCGGCGCGGGCGGACGAGTCGAGCTCGACTTCGCGCTGGACGGCGGCGAACTGCCGGAGCAGCTGACGCTGACCCTGATCGCGCGGGTCTCACCGCTGGGGGAGTCCCTGGGATGGGCGCCCATCGACATCTCCGTCAACGGGCAAGCGGTGATCTCGCGGTTCACCGTGCCCGGTGGCGCCCGCCCCCGGGAGGTGGCCTTCGCGGTCCCCGGTGAGGCGCTGGTGGCGGGCCTGAACACGCTGTGCGTCCGGGGCTGCGCCGAGGCGCGCGGGCTGCTCTGGCTGTACCGGATCACCGTCGAGCCGTCCCGCATCTGCGCCCGGATGCACCTCATGGCGGAGGAGCGCCCCGCCGAGGCGGCGGTGTGCGCCTACCGCACCGAGTGGCGCGCCCCGGGCTCCGCCGAATGGCGGCCCGCACCGCGGCTGCTGGTCCATCTCGACCGGGGCGAGGGCTCGCTGCCGGTCCGGCTCGCCTGGCGCGGACAGGACGGCGCGGAGTCGTCGATCGGCTTCCAGCCCGCGATGACGGAGTTCTACGGACACCGCAGGGCCGCTGACGGCACGCTCACCGAGTACCGGGGGGTGCTGGAGGGCCGCTCACCGCTGCGGGACAGCGCGCTGGCGGAGGTGATGCACCGCTTCCGCACGGTGGAGGGTTGCGGGTCCGGGGGCCCGGGGCTCCGCCAGGAGCTGCGCCTGCTGATCGAGGACGGGGGGCCGCCCGTCGAGCGGGTGATGTGGGGCGATCCGTCCGGCCACTCGGGCACGGTGTCGCTGCTCGCCGCCGAGCCCGGTCCGGAGGCCGAGGTGACCGACCTGGTCATCGAGGTCCGGGCGCACAGCGAGTTCGCCGAGGCGGGCGAGGTCGCGGAGAACCTGCTGCACGACTCATGGCACAAGTGGCTGGGCCATGGCGACCGCGCCTGGCTGGAGTTCACCCTGCGGCGGCCGGTGGCCGTCGGCCACTACGTTCTGACCTCGGCCGACGACGTCCCGGGCCGCGACCCGAAGGACTGGACCCTCAAGGGCTCGGACGACGGGGAGCACTGGGTGGACCTGGACTCCCGCGTCGAGGAGAGCTTCGCGCACCGCCATCAGCCCCGGGGATTCACCTTCGCCGCCACCACGGCCCACCGCCACTACCGCCTGGAGATCACCCGGAACGCGGGGGAGGACCAGATCCAGCTCTCCCAGGTCCGCCTCTTCACCTCCGCCCCCCAGCCGAAGGGGTTCATCGGCCACTACCAGCGGGCGGGCGAGGCGCCCACCGGATACCGCGGCACCTCGGTGTCGGCCGTCCCGGAGCCGGGGTCCGTGACGGCGCCGCCGCGGACCGTCGAGCAGTGGCGGTCCTATCTGGCGGAGTACAGCGCGACCATCCTGCGGGTGGCCGACGAGGAGGAGCTGAGCGAGGTCGACGACGAGCAACGGGCGGCCGGATGGCTCGGGTTCGAGGGCGCGGACGAGGAGAGCGTCCTCGCCCTGGAGGAGCGGCTCGGCACCCGGCTCCCGCCGAGCTACCGCACCTTCCTGGGCGCCTCCGACGGCTGGCTGAACATCAGCCCGTTCATGTGGCGGATGCGCCCGGCCAAGACCGTCGGCTGGCTGCGCGAGGCCGACCCGGAGACCTGGAGCGTCATCCGGGGCGGCGAGGGCGAGGACTGGGACGACACCGCGTTCATGGACCGGGCGCTGCTGGTCTCCGAGGAGGGGGACGCCCAGCACTGGCTGCTGGACCCCGCCGATGTGTCCGAGGACGGGGAGTGGGCCGCGTACATCTGGGCGAGCTGGTACCCGGCTCTGGGGGACCGGCACGCCTCGTTCGCCGAGCTGGTGGCCGAGGAGCGCACCGGCTTCGAGGACCAGGCGGCCCATGAGGTGCGCATGGGACGTCCCGGGACCGCCGAGGATCTGGTGGCCGAGGGCAGGGCGCAGGCCCTGCGGGGCGAGGTGCGCATGGCGATGGCCACCTTCGAGCAGGCCGCGGTCAAGGGTTCGGGCGCCGGTGCGTATCTGGGCATCATCCTGGGGGCGTTCCTCGACATCAGCGCCGCCCACCACTGGATACGCACCGGCATCCTCGGGGACCCGCGCGTCATCGAGGCGATCGGCATGGAGCAGTTACGGGCCGAGGCCGCCCCGCTCTATCTGCGCTGCGCGGCCGAGGAGTGGACCGGCACCCCCGGCGGCTATCTCTCGGCCCTCGGCGACATCCTGCCGCGGCTCCCCGACGGCGTGGACGGTGTCGTGGGCGCGGGCGGTGTGGCCGCGAGCGGCGCCGCCACCGAGGGCGACGACAGCACCGCCTGGATGGCCAGGGCCGCCGCCTTCGCCCCGCCCGCCCTGCCCGAGTCCCGCACCTTCCAGCAGGCCCTGGACCTGGCCAGGGCGCTGGCCGACCGCGGCGCCACCGATCAGTCCTGGGCCGTGCTCGAGGCCGCCCTGCCGCACTGGCACTGCGACTCCCCGCACCGCATCGCCCCGGTCGTCCTGCTCACCGATCCGGCCTTCCGTGAGGTGGTCACCCCAGCCCGGGCCCGTCGCGTCGTCACCACGCCCCGCGGGGAGTTCCGCGAGTAGCGCCCGGCTTCGTACGGGCCCGCGCTTCTCGGACATGGCCTCCTAGAGCCTGCCGCCGGCCGCCGGAAGGCCGTCCAGGAGGGTGCCGAGCGCGGACGTGACCAGCGCGCACACCTCGTCCGGGTCCGCGTCCGCCAGCGGCTCCTTGCCCACCAGCACCCGCATCATCCCTATGCCGAGCAGCCAGGACAGCGCCAGATCCGCCCGCAGTTCGTGGTTGTCGGCGCTGGACAGGGAGGCCAGCACCCGCGCGTAGTCGTCGCTGATGGCGCGCACCGCCGTACCGATCTCGTCGCCGCTGTCCACCGAGCGCAGCAGCGTGGCCAGCGCGCGGCTGCCCGGTTCCCTGCCGCCGTGGCCCAGCAGCCCGCGCAGGGCGGCCTCCAGCAGCTCATGGGGTGGGGTGGTGCGCAGCTGCTCCTCCCCGTTGTGCGCGATCACCTCGCCGAACAGCGCTCTCTTCGAGCCGAAGTAGCGGAACAGCAGCGCCTGGTTGACCCCCGCGAGATCGGCGATGTCCCGGACCGTCGCCCGTTCGTAGCCCCGCTCGGCGAACAGCGCCACCGCGGCCTCCAGCAGCCGCCGACGTGTGTTCCGCGCGTCCCGGCGCTGCCCCTCGGACACGGTCGTCCCCATCACGACACCCCTCTCGTCTGCCTCCGGCGATTCCCTTCGGCCCGTCAGATCAACGGCGCAAAGGGGCCGTTGACCGTACCAGCCGCCGCCTCCTAGCTTTGTAAGCACGTGCTTACGCAAGGGAGATCACGGTGACCACAGCGGAGACCACACCCCTCGCCTACCCCTTCAACTCCGCCGAGGGGCTCGCGCTCAGCGAGGCGTACGACCAGGCCAGGAACCACATCGGATTACTCCGGGTGCGCATGCCCTACGGTGAGCCCGCCTGGCTGGCCACGCGGTACGCCGACGCCCGGCTGGTGCTCGGGGACCGGCGCTTCAGCCGGGCCGCGGCGCTCCACCACGATGTGCCACGGCAGTCCGAGGGCCGGCGCGACAGCGGCATCCTGACCATGGACCCGCCCGACCACACCCGGCTGCGCACCCTCGTCGCCAAGGCGTTCACCGTCCACCAGGTGGAGAAACTCCGCCCATGGGTAAGGCAGTTGACCCAGGACCTGCTCGACGAGCTCGAGGCCGCGGGGCCACCCGTCGATCTCGTGGACCGCTACGCCCTGCCCATTCCGGTCGGGGTCATCTGCACCATGCTCGGCGTCCCGGAGGAGGACCGGCCCAAGTTCCGCACCTGGAGCGATGCCGCGCTGTCCACCAGCTCCCTGAGCGCCGAGGAGTTCGACCGTAACCGCGATGAGCTGCGCGCCTATATGGCCGGGCTGATCGAGGATCATCGCATCCGCCCGCGGGACGACATCATGACGTCGCTGATCGAGGCGAGGGACGCGGGCGACCGGCTGTCCGAGCTCGAGCTCGTCGATCTGTGCGTGGGCATCCTGGTGGCCGGGCACGAGACCACGGCCACCCAGATCCCCAACTTCGTGCTGACACTCCTGGACCACCCGGACGAACTGCGCCGGCTGCGCGAGGAGCCCGCACTGCTGCACGGCGCCGTCGAGGAGCTGCTGCGCTTCGTCCCGCTGGGCATGGCAGCGTCCTTCCCCCGCTACGCCACCGAGGACATCGAGGTGGGCGGCACCCTGGTGCGCGCCGGGGAGCCCGTGCTCGTCGCCGTCGGCTCGGCCAACCGCGACGCGCTGCGCTTCGACGAGCCGGGCACCCTGAACGTCGCCCGCCCCGCCACCCAGCACCTGGGCTTCGGCCACGGTGTGCACCACTGCCTGGGCGCGCCCCTGGCCCGGCTGGAGCTCCAGGAGGCGCTCGGCGCGCTGATCACCCGCTTCCCGAATCTGCGGCCGGCCGGGGATGTGGAGTGGAAGGGCCAGATGCTGGTCCGCGGGCCCCGTGTCATGCCCATCGGGTGGTGAGCCGGATGACCTGGAAGGCGGAGGTCGACGGCGGCCGGTGCATGGCGTCCGGCATGTGCGCCGGGATCGCCCCCGACCTGTTCGTCCTCGACGAGGAGCACGCCCGGCCGCGACGCGAGGAGGTCCCGGAGGAGGAGCGGGTGCTGGACGTGGCGGACTCCTGTCCCGCGATGGCGATCACCATCCGCGACGGCACCACGACCGTCGGACCGCGTCCCTGAACCCCGTCCCCGAACCCCGTCCGGGAGACCCCGGGTCAGGACTTCTGCGCGACGCCCGCCCAGAAGGACACCTCTGCGTCGGTCACATCGCCGGTCTCCACATGGGAGTCCCTTTCGGCCAGGTCGGCCCGCCAGCGGTGGGGCACCTCCAGGCCCGGTTCGACCAGCTCAAGACCGGTGAAGAAGCGCTCCACCTCGTCCCTGGTGCGGATCTTCCCCTGGATGCCGCCGCTGTGGTACACCTGCACGGTCTTCTGGGTGGCCTCGGGGTCGAAGTCCGGGGTGATGTGGCTCAGCACCAGGAAGGAGCCGGGGGCGAGCGCGTCGACCAGCCGCCGGACGAGGTCGTACGGGCCCCACTCGTCGGGGACGAAGTGCAGGAGCGAGACCAGGCTCAGCGCGACCGGCTGGGACAGGTCCAGCACCTCGGTGAGGTCGGGCGAGGCGAGGATGGCCTCGGGCTCGGTGATGTCCCCGTGCACATAGGCGGTGCGGCCCTCGGGGTGGCTCTTGAGCAGGGCCTGGGCGTGGGCGAGGACGATGGGGTCGTTGTCCACGTAGACGACCCGGGACTCCGGGGCGATCTCCTGGGCGACCTCGTGCAGATTCGGCCGGGTGGGAATGCCGGTGCCGATGTCGAGGAACTGGCGGATGCCCCGCTCGTGGGCGAGGAACCGGACCGCGCGGTGCATCCAGGCCCGGTTGGTCCGGGCGGCGACCATGACACCCGGCCACAGAGTGAGCACCTTGGCCGCGGCCTCACGGTCGGCGACGTAGTTGTCCTTGCCGCCCAGGAAGTAGTCGTACATCCGGGCGCTGTGCGGTCGCCCCTGGTTGAGAGGGGTGTTGGGGGGCTCCGGCCCGCTTCCGGTCTGGGATGCTACCCCTTGCGCGGTCACGTGGTGTTCTCCTCCGTATCCGGGCGCGATCCCTCACGCCGCGGCCGACTGTTCTTCAGGATGGTAACCGCGTGATCGTACGGGGAAGTTGAGGGGCCCGGTGCGGCCGGCGCCATCACGCGCCGGCCGCGCCGCGTTACGAGGCCCGGGTCAGGAGGCCGCGTTGTCCATGCGTTCGCGCAGGCTGCGCGGCCGCATGTCGGTCCACACCTCGTCGACGTACGCGGAGCACTCGTCCCTGGTGCCCTCCTTGCCGACGGCGTGCCAGCCCTCGGGCACCTCGAGGTCGGCGGGCCAGAGTGAGTACTGGTCCTCGTCGTTGCGCAGCACCTGGTAGCGGGTGTTGTCGTCCATGGTCGTTCTCTCCTGTCGGTGATCGGTCGGTGATCGGTCGGTTCGGTCGGATCGGTCAGATCGGGATTGGTCGGTGAAGTGCCGGATGGCGGTCAGTCGGCCGGCCGTCCGGCCTCATGGCGGCGGGACAGCGTGCGCAGGGTCGGGCTGACGGTGGCCAGAACGGCCGCGGCGGCCATCCCCGCCGAGCAGAGCAGGATGGCCCGGTCGCCCGGCAGGGCCTGGGCGAGCGATCCGCCCAGGGCGGGCCCCGCGGCGCCCGCGGCACCGCAGGCCAGGACGAGTGTGCTGGTGAGCCTGCCGCGCAGCTCGTCCGGGGTGCGCAGCAGTTGGTCGGTCATGATGGCGGTGTTCGCCGTCGGCGGGAACAGCGCCATCAGGGCGAACAGCACCCCGATGAGATAGCCGCTGTCCATCAGCACGGTGACCGGGGCGAGCACGGCCAGCGCCCAGAACACCGCGATGATGCCGCCGTACGGGCCCAGCCGCCGGTGCAGTGCGGGCGCCAGCAGCGCGCCGGCCACCCCGCCCACCCCGAGCATGGCCGCCATCACTCCGACCTCCCCGGAGGGCACCCCCCTGGACTCGGCGAGCACGATGACGACGAGGTAGAAGGCGCTGAAGAACAGGTTGAGCACCACCGCGCACACCACCGTGACCCGGATCCGGCGCTCCCGCCACACCCACCGCAGCCCGGCCAGCGCCTCCCGGCCCAGCGGGCCCACCTCGTCGGCGGACCGCTCGCGCCGGGGCAGCCGTACGAAGAGCAGCGCGACGAAGGAGAGCGTGTGTGTCACGGCGTCCACCAGGAAGGGCACGAACCGCCCCACGGCGAACAGGAACCCGCCGGTCGCGGTGCCCGCCAGCTGCCCCATCGAGGCCCGTGCCGTGTTCATCGCCACCGCCGTGGGCAGATGCTCGTCCGCCACCAGGCCGGGCAGCGACGCGCTCTCCGCGGGTTCGAAGAGCGCGGCGCTCGCCCCGAACACCGCCGCCACGACGACCATGTGCCAGACGGTGGCCGCACCGGCCCACACGGCGGCCACCAGGCTGATGGCGGAGACCGCCTGGGCCGCCTCACAGCCCAGCATGATGGCCTTGCGGTCGTAGCGGTCCACCAGGACGCCCGCCGGGAGCCCGGCCACCATCTGCGCGGCGGCGATGGTGCCCATGACCAGACCGGAGGCGGCGCCCGAGCCGGTGAGCGCGAGGACCAGCAGCGGAAACGCGATCAGCGCCGTGTGGAAGCCGAACTCCGAGAGCGCCTGACCGCCCCACAGCAGCCGGTAGTCCCGGTTGCGCGACAGCGGAACCGGCGGGGACACCGGCGGGGCCGCGGTCATACGGCGCCTCGGCAGTCCCCGGCGATCCGGCGCAGCGCCTCCGCGAAGTCCCCGGCCACCGCCTCCACGGTGCGCCTCTCGTGCACATCGGGACGGTAGCGCCAGGTGAAGCCGAGCCGGCCGTCCTGCACCGCGCCCACCACCTCCAGCAGATGGGAGCCGCCCTCGCGCGGATCGTGGTCCTGGCCGAACGAGCCGTGCTCGGCGTGGACCAGACCGCCCTGGGACTCGGCCGACCGGGCGTCCCACTGGCCGAGGTAGTTGAACACGATCTGCGGCCCGGTGCCGTGCCGGGACAGCCGTTCGCGCAGCTCGGGTGGGCCGAAGGCGCGCAGCGCCCCGAAGCCGAAGCCGTTGCCGGGGACGGTCCGCAGCCGCCGCCGCACCGACTTCACCAGTCCGCGCCAGTCGGCCGGCCCGCCGCCGGGGGTGTCCGGCAGCTCGAAGGAGACCGGATACATGGTGGTGAACCAGCCCACCGTACGGGAGAGATCGACACCGTCCAGGATGTCCTCCCGCCCATGGCCCTCCAGCTCCACCGACACCCGCTGCTGGCCAGTCCAGCGGGACAGCGCCAGCGCGAGGGCGGCGAGCAGCACATCGTTGATCCGGGTGCGGTAGGCGGTGGGCGCCGAGCGCAGCAGCGCCTCGGTGTCCCGTTCGTCGAGCTCGACCGGCACCGTACCGATCTCGGGTCCCGGCGCGGCCACCTGATGGTCGACCGGCAGCGGCCGGGCGTCGAGGGCCTCGCACCAGTGGTCGGCCTCATGGTCCAGGCCACCCTCGGCCACATGCTCCGCGAGCCGTCGTGCCCAGTCGCGGAAGGCGGTGGTCCTGGCGCCGAGGTCCACCGGTTCGCCCCGCACGCCCTGCTGATAGGCGATGTCCAGGTCGTCCAGCAGGATCCGCCAGGACACCCCGTCGATGACCAGATGGTGCGCGGTCAGGAAGAGGAACGGCCGCCGGGCCTCGCCGAAGCGGAACAGCGCGGCCCGCAGCAGCGGGCCCCGGCCCAGGTCGAAGCCCGCGTGGAGGGCGTCGGCCGCCTTCTCCATCGCCGCGTCCGCCTCCCGCGCCGGCAGACCGGACAGGTCGTGGCGGTCCAGGACGGCGCCGTCGCCATCCGGTTCCGGGACGTGGCCGTGCCACTCGCCGCCGTCCTCGGTGAACCGGGTGCGCAGCGCGTCATGGTGGACCAGGAGCGCGGCCAGCGCTCCCTCCAGCGCCTTCTCGTCCGGCTCCTGGTGCAGCTCCAGCAGCGTGGACTGGTTGAAGTGGCCCGGATTCACGGTGTGGGTGGCGAAGAACCAGCGCTGGATCGGGGTGAGCGGAAGCGCCCCGGTCACCGGCTCCGCACGGCCCTCGTCCCGCTCGGCGGTGGCCACGGTGGCGAGCCCGGCCACCGTCTGATGGGTGAACAGGTCCTTGGTGGTCAGCCGAAGCCCGGTCTGGCGGGCGCGGGAGACCACCTGGATGCTGAGGATGGAGTCCCCGCCGAGCTCGAAGAAGTTGTCCTCCACGCCCACCCGCTCCAGACCGAGCACATCGGCCCAGATGTCCGCGATCCGGCGCTCCATCGGGGTGCGCGGGGCGACCTGGCCCGCGCCGGAGGTGACGGGCACCGGGTCCGGGTCGGGCAGCGCCCGGCGGTCCAGCTTGCCGTTGGCCGTGAGCGGAAGGGCGTCCAGGGTGGCGAACGCGGACGGCACCATATGGGATGGCAGGGTCCGCCCCAGGACGTCGCGCAGCGAGGCGGCGGTCGGCGAGGTACTCGGCGCCGGGACGACATAGCCCACCAGGCGCTTCCCGCCGGAGGGCTGCTCCGGAGTCGGGGCGGTCTCCCGTACGGCGACCACCGCTTCCCGTACCTCCGGACTGCGCCGCAGCGCGCTCTCCACCTCGCCGAGCTCGATCCGGAAGCCCCGCACCTTGACCTGGTCGTCGGCCCGGCCCAGGAAGGTGAGCTCACCGTCGCCGGTCCACCGCACCACATCGCCGGTGCGGTACATCCGGCCGCCCGCCGGGCCGAACGGATCGGCCACGAACCGTGCGGCGGTCAGCCCCGGACGGCCCAGATAGCCCCGCGCCAGACCCGCGCCCGCCACATACAGCTCCCCGGCCACGCCCACCGGCACCGGGCGCAGCGCCTCGTCCAGTACGTAGACCCGGGTGTTCGGGATCGGCCGGCCGATCGGCGGCACCCCCGACCCGGCGGTCAGCGGCCCGGACCAGGTACTCACCACCGTGGCCTCGGTCGGGCCGTAGGAGTTGACCATCCGCCGGCCCGGCGCCCAGCGGTCCACCAGCTCCGCGGAGCAGGCGTCGGCGCCGACGATGAGGGTCCGCAGATCCGGCAGCCCCGTCCGCCGATCCGCCTCCGGCACGGTGGCCAGCGCGGCCGGGGGGATCAGCGCATGGGTGATCCGCTGCCCGCCGAGCACCTCGGCCAGCCGCTCGCCCAGCAGCGGGCCCTCGTCGCCGATCACCAGCGCCGCGCCACGGGGCAGCGAGACACACAGCTCCAGGACGGAGGCGTCGAAGCTGGGCGAGGAGAACTGCAGCACCCGGTCCCCGGCCCGTACCTCGTAGTGCGCCGCCGCGGCGGCCGAGAAACCGGCCAGCCCGGCATGGGTGACCACGACCGCCTTGGGCACACCGGTGGAGCCGGAGGTGTAGATGACATACGCCGGGTGGTCCGGCGTCAGGCCACGGAGGGGTGGCGGCCCGGCGGGGCCCTCCTCGGCCCACACCGAGGCCGCGTCGTCGAGCACCACCGAGGGCGCGGCGTCGCGCAGCATGAACGCCACCCGCTCCTTCGGATAGCCGGGGTCGACCGGCAGGAACGCACCGCCCGCCTTCGCCACGGCCAGCTGCGCCACCAGCATCTCCACCGAACGCGGCAGCACCAGCGCCACCAGTCGCTCCGGCCCCACGCCCCGGCCGATCAGCCGGTGCGCCAGCCGGTTCGCGGCGCTGTCCAGCTCGGCGAAGGTGAGATCGCCCTTCCCGTACCGCACGGCCGTGGCATCCGGGGAGACGGCCACCTGCCGCTCGAACAGCTCGCGCAGCGTGGCCCGCTCCACCTCCAGGCGGGTGTCGTTCCACTCGACCAGGGTGCGCCGCAGCTCGGCCTGTGTGGTCAGCGGCAGCGCGCCCACCGGACGCTCCGGATCCGCGGCGATCCCGGCGAGCAGCGCCCGCAGGGCCGAGCCCATCCGCTCCACGGTCGAGGCGTCGAACAGATCGGTGCTGTAGCCGATCAGCCCGCGCAGCACACCCTCCTCGGCCTCGGCGAACTCGAAGGTGAGGTCGAAGGCGGCGGTCTGCGTGTCGAGTTCCACGTCCGCCAGCTCCAGTCCGGGCAGCTCCAGCGCCCGGCCCGGGGCGTTCTGGAGCACCACCATCGCCTGGAACAGGGGTGTCCGGCTGGTGTCCCGCACCGGCCGCACCTCGTCCACCACCCGCTCGAACGGCACCGCCTGATGGGCGAAGGCGTCCAGGACGGTGCCGCGCACCTCGGCCAGGAAGTCGCCGAAGCGGGCGTGCGGATCGACGGTGGAGCGCAGCACCAGGGTGTTGACGAAGAAGCCGATCAGCCGCTCCACTTCGGGGCGCTCCCGCCCCGAGGTGACGGTGCCCACGGCGATGTCCCGCCCGCCGGAGAGTCGGGCCAGCAGGATCTGGGCCGCCGCCACCAGCGTCATGAACAGGGTGGTGCCCCGTGCCTGCCCGAACTCCTTCAGGCGCGAGCTCACCCCGGTGGGCACCGTGAACTCCACGGTGGCGCCGTTCTTCGTCCGTACCGCCGGGCGGGGCCGGTCGGTGGGCACCTCCAGTGGCGGTACCCCGGTCAACTGGCGTGTCCAGTACGCCAGTTCCTCATCCGCGCGGGGCGCGGTGAGTTCGGTCCGCTGCCAGGCGGCGAAGTCCGCGTACTGCACCGGGAGCGGGGGCAGCGCCGCGGGCTCACCGCTCAGCGCCGCCCGGTACAGCTCCCGCAGATCGCCGGTGAGCACACCGGTGGACCAGCCGTCCGTGATGATGTGATGCAGCGTCAGGCTCAGCATGTGCTCCTGGGGGCCGAGCCGGATCAGCCCGGTGCGCAGCAGCGGGCCGCGCCGCAGATCGAACGGGCGCTCCCGTTCGTACGCCAGCAGTTCCCGCAGCTCCGCCTCCCGTTCGGCGGCGGGGAGATGGGACAGGTCGTACGGGTCGAGCCGGATCTCCCGGGGGTCGTGCACGATCTGCACCCCGCGGCCGTCCACCGCGTCGAAGGTGGTCCGCAGCGACTCGTGCCGGGCCACCAGCGCGGTCAGCGCCGCGCTGAGCGCGTTCACATCGAGGGCTCCCCGCATCCGCAGCGCCAGCGGGGTGATGTACTCGGCGCTGTCGGGGGCGAAGGAGTCCAGGAACCACAGACGCTGCTGCGGATACGACAGCGGCAGCTCGCCGTCCCGGGCCACCGGTGTGATCGGGGCCGGCCGGTCCGCGCCGCGGCCGTCCGCGCCACCGAGCGCCTCGGCCAGGGCGGCGACGGTCGGATGGGTGAACACCAGACGGGGCGACGGCTCCACCCCGAGCACCTCCCGCAGCCGTGAGGTGAGCCGGATGGAGAGGATCGAGTCGCCGCCGAGTTCGAAGAAGTTGTCCCCGGCGCCGACGCGTTCGACCTCCAGCACCTCGGCCCAGACCGCCGCCACGGCCCGTTCGGCCCCCTCGCGCGGCGCCCGGTAGGGCGTGCGGCGGGTGTCCGGGCCCGGCGCGGGCAGCGCCGCGCGGTCCAGCTTCCCGGTGGGGCCGAGCGGCAGCGCGTCCAGCGGGACGACGGCCGACGGCACCATGTAGTCCGGCAGCCGCTCGGCCGCGTACGCCCGCAGCAGGTCACCCTCCACCGGGGCATCGCCGGCGGCCACCACATAGGCCACCAGCCGCTTGCCACCGGGACCGTCCGCGCGGGCCACCACCGCGACATCCGCCACCTCAGGATGCCCGGCCAGCACCCCCTCCACCTCGCCCGGCTCGATCCGGAAGCCACGGACCTTGACCTGGTCATCGGCGCGGCCGAGGAACTCCACCGTGCCGTCCGGGCGCCGCCGCGCCAGATCGCCGGTGCGGTACATCCGCTCCCCGGCCGGCCCGTACGGATCGGGGAGGAACGCCGCGGCGGTCGGTCCTGGCCGGCCGAGATAGCCACGGGCCACCCCCTCCCCGGCGACGAAGAGCTCGCCGACCACACCCGGCGGCACGATCCGCATCCTGGAGTCCAGGACATGGACCCGCATGTTGTCCAGCGGCCGGCCGATCGGCACCACCTCAGGCACCTCGTCGGCGCGGGACATCGGGAAGTACGTGGCGAAGGTCGTGGTCTCGGTCGGCCCGTAGCCGTCCACCACGGTCAGCCCGGGGCAGCGCTCCAGCACCCGGCGCACCGAGGCCGCGGGCACCACATCGCCGCCGGTCCACACCTCGCGCAGCCCGGTGAAGCAGTCCGGCGCGTCCCTGGCCAGCAGCCGGAACAGCCCGGCGGTCAGCCAGAGCCCCGTCACGGCGTGCTCGGCCACCAGGCGGCGCACCACGGCGGCGTCCAGCTCGTCCGGTGTCACCACCACCCGGCCACCGTTCAGCAGCGGCACCCACATCTCGTAGGTGGCGGCGTCGAACGCCACCGGCGAGTGCAGCGGCACCCGCTCATGCCCGCCACCGGCGAAGGCACGGTCCAGGGCGAGGGCTGCCACATCGCGATGGCGCACCCCCACGGCCTTCGGCACACCGGTCGACCCGGAGGTGAACATCACATACGCCAGCTGGTCCCGGTGCACCGGCACCGCGACCGTCACCGGCTCGCCCTCCCGGGCGGCGGCCACCTCCTCCGGCGTCAGCACGACCGCGGCGCCCGCCTGGTCCAGCAGCGTCCGCCGCCGGTCGCGCGGGGCGCGGGCGTCCACCGGTACGTACACCCCACCGGCCCTGACCACCGCGAGCTGGGCCACGACCAACTCCATCGACCGGTCCATGAGCAGCGCCACCCGGTCCTCAGGACGCACCCCGGACCGCAGCAGATGTCCGGCCAACCGGCCCGCCCACTCGTCGAGTTGGGCATAGCTGAGCGAGGTGGCGCCGTCGGTGACGGCGACGGCGTCCGGGCAAAGGCGCACCCGCTCGGCGAACAGCTCGGCCGGCGAACCCTCCGGCAGCGGCCGGGCGGTGGCATTCCACTCGCCGGCCGCCCGCAGGCGCTCCGCCTCCGTCAGCAGCGGCAGCTCGTCCAGTGAGCGCCCGGCGCCGTCCGCGATCCCGGTCAGCAGCGTCTCCAGATGGGCCGCCGCCCGCTCGACCGTGGCCGCGTCGAACAGCGCCGGGTCGTAGGCGAGGTCGAAGCCCAGCCGGTCGCCGAGATAGGCGCGCAGACACAGCGGGAAGCTGGTGGAGTCCTCGGCCCGCACCTCCAGGACCCGGATCCCGGCACCGGCCGCCGACGCCTCGTCGAAGGGGTAGTTCTCGAACACCACCATGCTGTCGAAGAGCGCCTCACCGGCCGGGACCGAGCTGAGGGCCTGGATCCGGGGGAGGGCGACGAAGTCGAAGCGGCGGGACTCGCTCTGCTGCTCCTGAAGCTCCCGCAGCCACGCCACGACCTCACGGCCGCCCTCGGCCACGGCCCGGGTGGGGACCGTGTTGATGAACATGCCGACCATCGTCTCCACGCCCGGCAGCCCCTCCGGACGGCCCGAGACGGTGGTGCCGAACACCACGTCGCGCACCCCGCCGTACCGCGACAGCAGCAGCGCCCACGCGCCCTGCACCACCGTGTTGACCGTCAGCCCGCCGCCGCGCGCGGTCTCCCGCAGCCGGGCGGACACCTCCTCGGTCAGCTCCAGCCGGGTCAGCGCGGTCGAGGTGGTGCGATGTGCCTCCCGGGGCGGCCGGTCGTACGGCAGCGGTGTGCGGGCGCCGAACCCCGCCAGCACCTCGCGCCAATGCTGCTCCGCACCCTCCTGGTCCTGCTCACGCAGCCAGCGCAGGAAGTCCCGGAAGGCCCGGCGGGCGGGCGGCTGCGGCGAACGCCCGGCCACCAGGGCCGCGTAGGTCTCGCACACCTCGGCGAAGATCTGGCCGGTGCTCCAGCCGTCGAGCATCAGATGGTGCGAGGTCCACACCAGCATGACCTCGTCATCGGGCAGCCCGGCCACCGCGATCCGGCTCAGCGGAGCCGAGGTGAGCTCCATCCCGGCGGCGCGGTCCTCGGCCAGCAGCCGCCGCAGCGCCTCCTCCCGGGCGGACGGCGTCAACTCCCGCCAGTCCAGCCGGACGGTGGGCAGGTCGGCCCGGCGGTGGACGACCTGGACCGGCTCGGCGAGCCCCTCCCAGCGGACGGAGCTGCGCAGCACCGGCGTACGGTCCACCACCCGCCGCCAGGCGGCCGCGAAGGCGTCCCGGTCGGCGATCCCGCCGATCCGGATGGCGATCTGGTCGAAGTAGGCGCCACCGGTGGCACCGCTGTCCACGAGGCCATGGAAGAGCATGCCCGCCTGGAGCGGGGTCAGCGGATACACGTCCTCCACCGCGCCGCCGTCACCGGCGATCAGATCCACCTGCCGCTGGCCGAGCCGGGCGAGCGGGAAGTCGGACGGGGTGCGCCCGCCCGCGCCGGGCTCCGCGCAGTGCGCGACGATCTCCTTCAGCGCGGCCAGACAGTCGTCCGCGACCCGGCGCACGGTGGCCTCGTCGTACATCCGGGCCGGATAGCTCCAGCCCAGCTCCAGCCGGCCGTCCTGGACCGCCCCGGTGACCTCCAGCAGACACGGGCGGGTCTCCCCGGGCGCGGCGTCCTGGCCGGTCACGGGGAGGGCCGCGCGGTACAGGCCCGGGGCGCTTTCGTCGGCCGCGGCCACCTCCCACTGGCCGTGGTAGTTGAAGACGATCCGCGGCGACGGCCCGCCTCGCAGCACCCCGGCCGGGGAGTCCTCGGGGGCCAGATGGCGCAGCGCTCCGTGGCCGAGGCCGTGGTGCGGAACGGCCCGCAGCTGCTCCTTGACGGACCGGAGGGTGTCACGCCACCCCGCCCCGGCGTCGACGGCCAGCGCGAGCGGGTACTCGGCGGTGAACCAGCCGACCGTACGGGAGAGGTCCAGGTCCTCGAAGAGGTCCTCGCGGCCGTGCCCCTCCACGCCGATCAGCACCGTGTCCCCGCCGGTCCAGCGCACCAGGCTCCGGCCGAGCGCGGCGAGCAGTACGTCGTTGATCCGCGTCCGGTAGACGCCGGGGACCCGGCGCAACAGCGCCTCGGTCTCGGCACGGCCGAGGACCGTGGTCACCGTGGCCGCCGTCTCATGGGTGTTGGGGCCCTCGCGGTCGACGGGGAGCGCGGCGGGCGCGGAGCGCGCCACGCCCGTCCAGTACGCCAGGTCGCCGTCGAGCCCGCCGGAGCGCACATGGTCCGCCAGCCGGGCGGCCCACCGGGTGAAGGCACTGCTCGCCGGGGGCAGGGCGGGCGCGCCACCGGCGGCGGCGCCCCGGTAGGCGGTCTCCAGATCGCCGAGCAGGACCCGCCAGGAGACGCCGTCCACCACCAGATGGTGGGCGGTGAGCAGCAACTCGGGCGCCTGCCCGGGGCCGAAGGTGAACAGCAGCGCCCGCAGCACGGCCCCCTCGGCGATGTCCAGCCCCGTCTGGGCCGCGACCGTGGCCTCCCGTACGGCTTCGGCGCGTGCCGCGTCGTCCAGACCGGACAGGTCGTGCCGCTCCAGGACACCGCCGGGGGCGGTGGGCAGGACCTCCTGCCGCCACTGCCCGTCGACGACCAGGAAGCGGGTGCGCAGCGCGGCGTGGTGCGCCACCAGGGCGTCCACCGCCTGCCGCAGGGCGGCCTCGTCGAGGTCGCCGGCGAGCTCCAGCCGGTGGCTCATGGTGAAGTGGTGCCGGTCGCCGGGGTGCCGCCCGTCCAGGTACCAGTGCTGGATGGGGGTCAGCGGCGCCGGTCCGGCCACCGCCCCGGCCGCGTCGGCGAGCGGCTGCCGCCGGGCCGTCTCGACGCTCAGCGCGAGCTCCGCGATGGTCTGGTGGCGGAAGACGTCCTTGGAGGTGAGCGTCAGCCCGGCCTGGCGGGCGCGGGCGACGATCTGGATGCTCAGGATCGAATCGCCACCCAGGGCGAAGAAGTTGTCCTCCACGCCCACCTCGGGGACGCCCAGCACCTCGGCCCACACGCCCGCCAGCACCGTCTCGGCGGGGGTCCGGGGCGCCACATACGGCGAGCCCTGTTCCGGCCGGTCCGGGGGAGCGGGCAGTGCGCGCCGGTCCACCTTGCCGCTGTCGGTGCGGGGCATCCGGTCCAGCGTCACGAAGGCGGCCGGGACCATGTAGTCGGGCAGGGTGCGCTTGAGCAGGGCGCGCAGCTCCACCGGATCGGGGGAGCAGGCGGGGGCGGGGGAGTCGGTCGGGCCGTCGGAGCAGGTCACCAGATAGGCCACCAGCCGCCGGTGGCCGGTGTCCTCACGGGCCACGACCACCGCCTCCTGGACCGCCGGATGGCCCAGCAGCGCGGCCTCGATCTCGCCGGGCTCGATCCGGAACCCACGGATCTTGAGCTGTTCGTCGGCGCGGCCCAGGAACTCCAGCGTCCCGTCCGCCGTCCAGCGCGCCCGGTCGCCGGTGCGGTACATCCGGCTGCCGGGAGGCCCGTACGGGTCGGCGACGAAATGGCCCGCGGTGAGCCCGGGGCGGCGCAGATAGCCGCGGGTGACCTGCGCCCCGGCCAGATGGAGTTCACCGGGGACACCGGGCGGCACCGGCCGCAGCGCGCCGTCCAGGACGTACGCCCGCAGATTGCGGCCGGGCCGTCCGATGAGCGGCCGGTCACCGAGACCGGCCAGGTCGCCGTAGACCGCGTCCACGGCGCATTCGGTGGGCCCGTAGAAGTTGTACGCCGCCACGCCCGGCACCGCGCGCAGCTCCCGCCACAGCGCCGCGCCGAGGGCCTCGCCGCCCACCATGACGATCCGGGGGCGGTGGCGGTCCCCGGCGAACAGCCCGGCCGCCATCAGCTCATGCAGGTACGACGGGGTGACGTCGAGGAAGTCCAGGCCACGGTCCTCGACCAGCGCCACGAGGGCGGCCGGGTCGAGCCGTACCGCGTCGTCCACCAGATGTACCTCCTGGCCCGAGGCCAGGAACACCGCACCCTCCCAGGAGGTGTCGAAGGAGAACGCGGCGGTCAGCGCCGAGCGCAGCGGACGGCCCGCCTCGGCCTGGTGCGGTGCGATGAGCCCGGCCCGGTGGTCGAGGCAGAGGTTGACCAGCTGACGGTGCTCGACGGCGACACCCTTGGGACGCCCGGTGGACCCCGAGGTGTAGGTGATGTACGCGGTGTGTCCGGGCAGCAGGGGGGACAGCAGGTCCGCGTCGGTGGGATCGGTGTCCGGCAGCCCGTCGAGGGGCGCGTCCCGCAGGGCATCGGGGGTGAGGACGACCTCGGGCGCCGCGTCCTCCAGCAGGAACCGCGCGCGTTCGGCGGGCAGGCCGGGGTCCACGTACAGCTGCGTGCCGCCCGCCTTGAGGACCGCGAGCAGGGCCACCATCAGCTCGGCGGTGCGCGGAAGCCTGACCGCGACCACCTTCTCCGGGCCCACGCCCAGGGCGATCAGATGGTGGGCCAGCCGGTTGGCGGCCGCGTTCAGCCCCGCGAAGTCGTAGGTGGCGTCGGAGGCCACCAGCGCGGTGGCGCCCGGGGCGCGGGCGGCCTGCTCCTCGAAGAGCCGGGGGAAGGTGGTGTCCGGCACGGCGAGCGCGGTGTCGTTCCACTCCTCCAGCACTGTCCGCCGCTCCCCGGCGGTCAGCAGCGGCAGTTCGCCCACCCGGAGCCCGGGTTCCTCGGCCACCGCTGCCAGCAGCAGCCGCAGCTGACGGACCATCCGCTCCACGGTGGCCGTGTCGAACAGATCGGTGTTGTACTCCACGAAGCCGGTCAGGCCGCCGAGGCCCGCCACGAAGTCGAAGCCCAGGTCGAAACCGGCGGTCCGGCCCGGGACCCGTACGGCCTCCACGGCCAGACCGGGCAGGTCGGGCACCTCGGCGCCCAGGTTGTGCAGCGCCACCATGACCTGGAAGAGCGGGGTGCGGCTGGTGTCCCGCTCCGGCTGGAGCGCGTCCACGATCCGCTCGAACGGCACCTCCTGGTGGGCGAAGGCGTCCAGCACGGTGCCCCGCACCCGGGTGAGCAGCTCCTCGAACGAGTCGTCGGCCGCGACGCGGGTGCGCAGCACCAGCGTGTTCACGAACATCCCGACCAGATGCTCCAGTTCGGGTCGCTCCCGTCCCGAGGTCACGGTGCCCACCGCGATGTCCTCCTGCCCCGACCAGCGGGCGAGCAGCACCTGGCAGGTGGCGAGTAGCGTCATGAAGAGGGTGGAGTCGCGCCGCCGCCCGGCCGCGCGCAGCCGCTCCACCAGCGCGGCGGGCAGGGTGAACTCCAGCAGCGCCCCGTTCTTGGTCTGCACGGCCGGCCGGGGACGGTCGGTCGGCAGCTCCAGCGGCGCCAGATCCGCCAGCCGCGCCCGCCAGTACTCCAGCTGCGACTCCATCCGCGCCGCGCCGCCGAGCGGATCGCGCTGCCACGCCGCGTAGTCGGCGTAGCCCAGCGGCAGCGGGGCGAGCGCGGGCCGCCGCGCCATGACCGCCGCGCCGTACAACTCGCTCAGATCGGCGCTGATGACGGCCGTGGACCAGCCGTCCGTGACGATGTGGTGCATCGTCAGGGTGAGCACGTGCTCCTCGTCGTCCAGCCGGATCAGGGACGCCCGCAGCAGCGGCCCGGTGCGCAGCTCGAAGGGGGTGGCGCCCTCCCGCTCCAGCAGCCGCTCCAGCTCCCCCTCGCGCTCGGCCACGGGGCGGGCCGTCAGGTCGTGCACCGGCAGCGCCACCGGGTACGGGTCGTGCACCCGCTGCACCCCACGGCCGTCCACCTCGGCGAAGGTGGTGCGCAGCGGCTCGTGCCGGGCCACCAGGGCGTCCAGGGCGGTGCGCAGCGCGGCGGTGTCCAGGCGGCCGCGCAGCCGCAGCGCGAACGGCGTCACATACTCCGTGCCGCCGCCGTCGAAGGAGTCCAGGAACCACAGGCGCGCCTGTGCGAAGGACAGCGGCAGCTCCCCGTCCCGTGGCACGGCCGGGATGGCGTCCGCCGCCCCGCCGACCCCCGCCGCCGCGCCGGCCTCCGGTGTTCCGCCCGTCTCCGGCGCGCCCAGCGCGGCGGCGAGCTCGGCCACGGTGGTGTGGGTGAACAGCGCGCGCGGGGTGACCTCGGTGCCGAAGGCCGTCCGCAGCCGGGAGGCCACCCGGATGGCCAGGATCGAATCGCCGCCCAGGGCGAAGAAGTCGTCCGTCGCCCCGGCCGCCTCGACCGGGAGCACCTCGGCCCACACCCGTGCCACCGCGCGCTCGGCCTCGGTGCGCGGGGCGATCCGCTCGGCGCTCGCCGCGAAGCCGTCGAGGCCGGGCGCGGGCAGCGCGCGCCGGTCCAGCTTGCCGTTGGCGGTCAGCGGCAGCGCGTCCAGCGCCACGAACGCCGCCGGGATCATCTGCGAGGGCAGCGTCCGCTGGAGGAACTCCCGCAACTCACCGGCCCGTGGTGGCGCGGCCGAACCGGCGGCCACCACATAGGCCACCAGCCGCCGCACCCCGGGCTGGTCCTCCCGTACGGTCACCACCGCGTCGCCGACCTCCGGATGGGCGGTCAGGGTGGCCTCGATCTCCCCGGGCTCGATCCGGAAACCACGGATCTTCACCTGGTCGTCGGCGCGGCCCAGATACTCCAGCTCGCCGTCCGCGCTCCACCGGGCCCGGTCGCCGGTGCGGTACATCCGGCTCCCGGCGGGCCCGTACGGATCGGCCACGAAGCGGGACGCGGTCAGGCCCGGGCGGCGCAGATAGCCCCGGGCGAGCCCGGCCCCCGCCACGTACAGTTCGCCGACCGCCCCCGGCGGCACCGGCTGCAGCGCCTCGTCCAGCACATACACCCGCAGATCGGGGATGCCGGTGCCGATGGCGCTCGCCGCGACGGACGTTGCCGCGCGGTCGAGCGGGGCGTAGGTGACATGGACGGTGGTCTCGGTGATCCCGTACATGTTGACCAGCACCGGCGCGGTGTCCGGATGCCGTGCGTACCAGCCCGCCAGCCGTCGCGCGTCGAGCGCCTCACCGCCGAACACCACCCGGCGCAGGGCGAGTTGGGCTGCGGGGTGCTCCTCGTCGGCGCGCATCAGCCCCTGGAAGGCGGACGGCGTCTGGCTGAGCACCGTCACCCCTTCGTCCGCCAGCAGCCGCAGGAACTCCTCGGGGGAGCGGGAGACGGCGTACGGGACGACCACGAGCCGGCCGCCGTGCAGCAGCGGCCCCCAGATCTCCCAGACGGAGAAGTCGAAGGCGTAGCTGTGGAACAGCGTCCACACATCGCTCGCGTCGTACGAGAACCACTCCCGGGTCCGGGAGAACAGCCGGACCACATTGGAGTGCGGGATCACCACGCCCTTGGGCACGCCCGTGGACCCGGAGGTGTAGATGGCGTAGGCGGGGCTCTCCGGCAGCGGCCCCGAACCGGCCGGCAGGGCGGCGGGGCGGCGCTCCAGATCGGCGATCAGGGCGGGGTCGTCCAGACACAGCCGGGCCACGGCGGTGTGCCCGGCGGTGTCCGAGTCGTCGGCGAGCCGCGTCTCCAGGGCGGTGGTGGTCAGCAGGGCCACCGGTTCGGCGTCGGCGAGCATCCGGGCGATCCGGCCGGACGGCTGGTCCGGGTCGAGGGGCAGATAGGCCGCCCCCGTCTTCAGCACCGCCACGATCGCCACGATCATCTCGGGTGAGCGGGGCAGCGCCAGCGCCACATACCGTTCCCGCCCGGCGCCCTCGGCGATCAGCCGATGCGCCAACCGGCCCGCCCGTGCGTCGAGTTCGGCGTACGACAGCGAAACCCCGGCACACGAGACGGCGATGGCCCCGGGGGTGCGGGCGGCCTGCTCCTCGAACAGGTCCACCAGGGTCCGCTCCGACGCCTCAGGGGGCGCGCCGCCACCCCACTCCACCAGGATCCGCCGCCGCTCCTCGGCGGTGGTCCACGGAAGCGCCCGCAGCGGACGGTCGGGGTCGGCCGCGATCGCGGTGAGCAGCAGGGACAGCCGGTCGGCGAGCGCGGCCGCGGTCCGGGCGTCGAACAGCCCCGGGTCATAGCCGAGGTCGAAGCCCAGCCGGTCGGAGAGATGGGCCCGCAGACTCAGGCCGAAGTTGGTGGCGTCGATCGAGCGGACCTCGACGATCCGCAGGCCCGCCTCGCGCGCCGAGGAGTCGTCAAAGGGGTAGTTCTCGAAGGCCACCATCGAATCGAAGAGCGAGGTCCCGGCCGGTATCTCGCTCCAGCCCGCCACCTGCGCCAGCGAGACGGATTCATGGCGCCGGGACGCGGACTGCGCCATCTGGAGGTCCCGCAGCCAGTCCCCGGTGTTCCGGTCGGCGTCCACCCGCACCCGGGTCGGCAGGGTGTTGATGAACATCCCCACCATCGACTCGACCCCGGCCAGCTCCGCCGGACGGCCCGAGACGGTGGTGCCGAAGACCACGTCCTCCTCACCGCAGTACCGGGACAGCAGCAGCGCCCAGGCGCCCTGCACGATCGTGTTGACGGTCAGGCCGCCGCTCCGGGCCGTACGGCGCAGCTCCTCCGACACCTCGGGGGTGAGCGACACCGCCACGGTCGCCGAGGAGCGGGCACGGTGGGACTCCACGGCCTTGCGGTCGGCGGGAAGCGGGGTCGGGGCGGTGAAACCGGCGAGCACATCCCGCCAGTGGCGCTCGGCCTCCTGCCCGTCCCGCCCGTCCAGCCACTGCAGATAGTCGCGGAACGGGCGGCGGGCGGGAAGCGCCGGAGCACGGCCCTGGGCCGCCGCGGTATACCGCTCGCACACCTCGGTGAACACCTGCGCCAGGCTCCAGCCGTCCAGGGCCAGATGGTGCGAGGTCCACATCAGCGCCACCCGGGCGTCGGTCAGCCGGGCGATGGCCAGCCGCATCAGCGGCGGCGCGGTCAGGTCGATGCCCCGGGCCAGGTCCTCGGCCCGGAACCGCTCCAGTTCGGCCTCGCGCCGCTCCTCCGGCAGCCCGCGCCAGTCCAGCTGGGTCACGGGCACCTCGGCCCGGTGACGGACGATCTGCAGCGGCCGCTCGACACCCTCCCAGACGACGCCGGTACGGAGCACCGGTGTGCGGTCCACCGTCTCCTGCCAGGCCCGGGCGAACGCCTCCGGGTCGCCCACCCCGTCCAGGATCAGCGTGGCCTGGTCGAGGTAGACGTCCTCCTCGCCGCCGACCAGCCGGTGGAAGAGCATGCCCTCCTGAAGGGGCGTCAGCGGATAGACGTCCTCGATCCGGCGTCCGTCGCCCACCAGCCGGTCGACGGCGGCCTGGTCCAGCCGGGCCAGCGGGAAGTCGGAGGGGGTCCGGCCGCCCGCGTCCGGTCCGTCGCAGTGCGCCACGATCTCCCGCAGCGCCATGAGCATCCCGTCCGCGAGCCCCCGCACCGTGGCCGCGTCGTGGACCCGGTCGGAGTACAGCCAGGTCAGCTCCAGCTCACCGTCCGCCACCACGGCGGACACATCCAGCGGATACACCGACGGCTCGTCGGCGGCCAGATCCCGGCCCAGGGTCTCCCCGGTGAGGGTGAACGCGCCATCGTCCCCGCCCGAGTCCCACTGGCCGTGGTAGTTGAAGCAGATGCCCGGCAGCGGCGCGTCGGCGAGCGCCCGCGCGGGGGAGTCCGGTGCGCTCAGATACGCCAGCGCCTCATGGCTCAGCCCCCGGTGCGGCACCGCGCGCAGCTGCTCCTTCACCGACTTCAGCACCGCGCCCCAGCCGTCCCCGGGCAGCGTCAGCGCCACCGGGTACTGCGTGGTGAACCAGCCCACGGTCCGGGACAGATCGACGGCCGCGTCCAGCTCCTCGCGGCCATGGCCCTCCATGGCCACCAGCACCCGGTCCCCGCCCGTCCATCCGGCGAGCACCCGCCCCAGCGCGCCGAGGAGCACATCGTTGATCTGCGTCCGGTACACCCCGGGCACCCGGCGCAGCAGCCCATCGGTGACCTCGCGGCCGAGCGTCACGCGCACGGTGTGGGTGGACCCGGCGGTGGCCGTGCCGGGACGGTCCGCCGGAAGGCCCGCGCCGCCCGCCCGCCGTACGCCCTCCCAGTACGGCAGATCGCCGTCCAGCTCGCCCTCCCGCACCCGCTCGCCCAGCCGATGGGCCCAGGTGGTGAAGGGGGTGGAGGCGGGCTCCAGGCGCACCGGCTCCCCGGCGGCGGCCTGCCGGTAGGCGCTCTCCAGATCGCCCAGCAGAATGCGCCACGAGACGCTGTCCACGGCCAGGTGGTGCACGGTGAGGAACAGCCGCGGCCGGGCCCCCGCCCCGCGCCTCAGCAGGGCACCCCGCAGCAACGCCCCCGTGGTCAGGTCGAGTTCGGCGCGGGCGGCCTCCGCGGCGGCCTCGGCCGCGGCCGTCTCCTCGGCGCCGCCGAGCCCGGACAGATCGTGGCGGCGCAGCACCGGCCCGCCCGGCGCGCCGTCCGCGAGCTGCCGCCACCCGCCGTCGTCGCCCTGGACGAACCGGGTGCGCAGGGCCGGGTGGTGCGCGACCAGGGCGTCCAGCGCGGCCTCCAGCGCGCCCTCGTCCAGGCCGGGCGGCAGATCGAGGACCATCGACATGGTGAAGTGGCGCAGCGGGCCATGGGTGGCGAAGAACCAGTGCTGGATCGGGGTCAGCGGCGCCGGACCCGCCACCTCCGCCGGCTCGTCCCCGGCGGCTTCGGCCGCGTCGCGCGGTGCCACGGCGGCGGCCAGCTCGGCGATGGTCTGATGCAGGAAGACATCCCGCGAGGTGAGCGCGAGGCCGGCCTGGCGGGCCCGGGAGACGATCTGGATGCTGAGGATCGAATCGCCGCCCAGCTCGAAGAAGTTGTCGTTCACCCCCACCGTCCGGGCGCCCAGCACCTCGGCCCAGATCCGCGCCAGCTCCCGCTCCGCCTCGGTGCGCGGCACGGTGGCGTCCCGCTCCGACCGGTCCGCGTCGAGCCGCGGCGCGGGCAGCGCCCGGCGGTCCAGCTTGCCGCTGGTGTTGAGCGGCATGGCGTCGAGGGCGACGAAGGCACCTGGGACCATATGGCCGGGCAGGGTCCGCCCGAGAGCCGCGCGCAACTCGCCGGAGGCGGGCGGCTCACCACCGGGGGCGGGCACGTAGTAGGCGGCCAGCCGGGTGTGGCCGCGGTCGTCGGTCACCGCGACGACGGCCGCCTCGGCGACGGCCGGCAGATCCAGCAACGCCGCCTCGATCTCGCCCGGTTCGATCCGGTGGCCCCGGATCTTCACCTGGTCGTCGGCCCGGCCGAGGTAGTCCAGCTCCCCGTCCGCGGTCCAGCGGGCCAGGTCGCCGGTGCGGTACATCCGGCTCCCGGCGGGCCCGTACGGATCGGCCACGAAGCGGGACGCGGTCAGCCCCGGACGGCCCCGGTACCCCCGGGCCACCTGCTCACCCGCCAGATACAGCTCACCCGCGACCCCCACCGGCACCGGCCGGAGCCGGGAGTCGAGCACATGGGCGCGCAGATTGCCCAGCGGGCGGCCCACCACCGGGCGCCCCGCGCCGCCGATCCGGGCGGCGAGCGCGTCGATGGTGCACTCGGTCGGACCGTAGAAGTTGTACGCCGTCGTCCCCGGCGTGTCCGCCAGCCGCCGCCACAGCGACGAACCGATGGCCTCGCCGCCCAGCATCAGCACCCGCGGCCGGTGCCGGGGGTGGTCCAGCAGCCCGGCCGGGAGGAGCTGCCGCAGATACGAGGGGGTGAGGTCGAGGAAGTCGATGCGGTGCCCGGCGACGCGCGCCACGAGCGCGGCCGGGTCGAGCCGGGTGGCCTCGTCGATGAGGTGCAGCTCATGGCCGTCGGCCAGCAGCAGCAACCCCTCCAGCGAGGTGTCGAAGGAGAACGACGCGGTCAGCGCCACTCGCAGCGGCCCGCCGCCCGCCTCCGCCACAAAGCCCTCGCGGTGGCCGACCAGCAGATTGACCAGCGACCGGTGCTCCACGGCCACCCCCTTGGGGCGGCCGGTGGAGCCCGAGGTGTACAGGACGTAGGCGGCGCTGTCGGGACGCAGCGCGGCGGTCCGGTCCGTGTCCGTGGGGTTCGCCACCGGCAGCGTGGCCGGGACGGCGCGCAGGGCGGCCTCGTCGAGCACCAGCGCGGGCTCGGCGTCGGACAGGAGGAACGCCACGCGCTCGGCGGGGAGTTCGGGATCGACGGGCAGATAGACCCCGCCCGCCTTCAGCACACCCAGGATCGCCACGACCATGTCGGAGGTCCGGGGCAGCTTCACCCCGACGACCCGCTCCGGGCCCACGCCCTGGGCGATCAGATGGTGCGCCAGCCGGTTGGCGGCCGCGTTCAGCTCCGCGAAGTCGTAGGTGGCGTGGGGGGGGCGCGCCCGCGGCGCGCCCCCGGGGGGGGGCGCCGGCGCCCGCCCCCCCCCCCCCCCGCCCGCGCGCGCGGGCGCGC
>NZ_JBHYVB010000009.1:0-39753 GCF_042750115.1 Streptomyces sp. NPDC059455 | reverse complement strand
GAGGGGGCGCCCGCGGGGTGGCGGCCGCGTGCCGCGCCGGGAGGTCGGTGGGGGCGTCGGAGGCCCCCAGCGCCGTGGCCTCCGGTGTACGGGCCGCCGCCGTCTCGAACACCGCCGGGAACGTGGCCGGTTCGACCGCGAGCGCGGGACCGTGCCCGGCGGCCGTCATCCGCCGCCGCTCCCCGTCCGTGAGCAGGGGCAGCTCGCGCACCGGCCGGTCCGGTTCGGCGGCCACTCCGTCGAGCAGCACCAGCAGATGTCCCGCCATCCGCTCGGCGGTCGCCTGATCGAACAGCTCGGTGCTGTACTCCAGCAGCCCCCGCAGCTCCTCCCCGTCCTCGACGAATTCGACGCTGAGGTCGAAGGTGGCCGACCGGCGGGGCACGGCCACGCTCGTCGCGGCCAGGCCGGACAGCCGGGGCGCGCTCCTCGGGGCGCTGTGCAGCAGCACCATCACATCGAACAGCGGATTGCGGCCCGCCTCCCGGCGCGCCCCCACTGCCTCCACCAGCCGCTGGTACGGCGCCTCGTCATGGGCGAAGGCGTCCAGCACCGCGGCCCCGGCGTCGGCCAGCAGCGCGCGGTAGGAACGGGCCGTGTCCACCGCGGAACGCAGCACCACCGTGTTGACGAAGAAGCCGACGGCGCGCTCCAGTTCGGTGCGGCCACGTCCGGAGGTGACGGTGCCGATGGCGATGTCGTCCTGCCCCGACCAGCGGGCGAACAGCCCCTGGCAGGCGGCGACCAGCGCCGTGAACAGGGTGGTCCGCTCGTGCGCCGCGAGCGCCCGCAGCCGGTCCGCGGTGGCGCGGCCCACCGTGAACTCGTGGATCGCCCCCGCCGAGGTGGGCGCCGCGGGCCGGGGCCGGTCGGTGGGCAGCTCCAGCGGGACGACGCCGTCCAGCCGCTCCTTCCAGTAGTCGAGCTGGCGGTCCAGGGCGGCCCCCGAGAGCCGCTCCCGCTGCCACACGGCGAAGTCCGGGTACTGCACCGGCACCGCTGGCAGCGGGTCCGCGCCGGGCCCGGCGCCGTACAGCGCGCACAGCTCGTCCTGCAGCACGCCCATCGACCAGCCGTCGGTGACGATGTGATGGGCCGTGAGCAGCAGTACGTGCGCGTCCTCGGCCAGGCGGATCAGCAGCGCCCGCAGCGCCGGACCGGTCCGCAGATCGAACGGCCGGGCGTACTCGGTCAGCAGCAGCCGGTCCAGCGCCTCGGTGTCTCCGTCCTCGCCGGTGAGGTCGGCCACCGGCAGCGGGACGGGCACGGCCGGGCGCACCACCTGGGCGGGCCGGCCGTCGAGGTCGTCGAACGTGGTCCGCAGCGCCTCATGGCGCTCCACCAGGGCATCCAGCGCCCGGGAGAGCGCCGCCACGTCCAGCGCGCCGGTCAGCCGCAGCGCCAGCGCACTGTTGTACCCCGCCTCCTCCGGCTGGAGGGCGTGCAGGAACCACAGCCGCTCCTGGGCGAAGGACAGCGGCAGCGGCCGCGCGCGGTCCGCGCGGGGGATGGCGTCGGCGCGCCCGGCCTTGCCCGCGAGGCGGCGGCGCAGCGCCTCCCGCAGCTCCTCGGGCAGGGCGGAAGCGCGATCCTTCCTCGAAGACGTCATGTCGTCCTTCCTCACCGGTCGTCGTGGTCGCTGCCGCCGGAAGCGGCGTCTTCGAGTTCGCGCAGGATGTGCTCCTCGACCAGGTCGGCGAGGGCGGAGACGGTGCGCGCGGTCAGAATGTCCCGCGGGGTCAGTTCGACGGCGAACGCCTCCTTGGCGCGGGAGGCGATCAGCAGACTGCGGACCGAGTCACCGCCCAGGGCGAAGAACTCGTCCTCCGCGCCGACCGGCGACACCTCCAGCACCTCCGACCAGATCTCCGCGATGACCTCCTCGGTGGGGGTGCGCGGGGCGATGTGGGCGGCCGGTGCGGCGGTGGTGGTGGCGGGGCCGGGCGCGGGCAGCGCCGCGCGGTCGGTCTTGCCGTTCTCGGTGAGCGGCAGCCGGTCCAGCACGGCGAACGCCGACGGGACCATCGGGCCCGGAAGCGTCCGGCCCAGATGGGTGCGCAGCTCGGTGTCGGCCGGGGCACCGGCCCCGGGCACGAGGACCAGATGGGCCACCAGCCGGCGCACCCCGGGCTCGTCCTCCCGCACCGTCACCACGGCCTCCGCGACGGCGGGGTGGCCGCACAGCGCGGTCTCCACCTCACCGGCCTCGATGCGATGGCCGTGCAGCTTGAGCTGGTGGTCGCCGCGCCCCAGATGGTGCAGGCGGCCTTCCGCGTCGTAGCGGGCGAGGTCGCCGGTGCGGTACATCCGGGAGCCGGGCGGCCCGAACGGGTCGGCGACGAAGCGGACGGCGGTCAGCCCGGCGCGGCCCAGATAGCCGCGGGCGAGCGACGGACCGCTGACCCACAGCTCGCCGACCACCCCCACCGGCACCGGGCGCAGCCGCGCGTCGAGCAGACGCACCCGGGTGTTGGGGATGGGCCGCCCGATCGGCGGCGGGGCGCCGTCGGGGGCGAGCGGCTCGGACCAGGTGGCCACCACGGTGGTCTCGGTCGGCCCGTACGCGTTGATCATGCGGTGGTGCGGCGCCCAGCGGGCGGCCAGGTCCGCGCCGCAGGCGTCTCCGCCCACGATCAGCGTGCGCAGGTCGGGCAGCTCCCGCTCGGTGCCCGGGGGCAGCGTCGCGAGGGCGGCGGGCGGGATGAGGGTGTGGGTGATCCGCTGCCGCCGCAGGACGTCCGCGAGATGGCCGCCCAGCAACGGGCCGGGCTCGGGCACCACCAGGGTGGCCCCGGACGGCAGTGCCATGCACAGCTCCAGGACGGAGGCGTCGAAGCCGGGCGAGGAGAACCGCAGCACCCGGTCGCCCGGCCGCACCTGGAAGTGCTCGGCCTCGGCGGCGGCGAACCCGGCGATCCCGCGGTGGGTGACCACCACGCCCTTGGGCGTCCCGGTGGACCCGGAGGTGTAGATCACATAGGCGGGGTCGTCCGGGTGGACGGCGGTGAGCCGGTCCTCGTCCGTGGGGCGGTGGGCCGGGCCGTCCGGCGCCTGGACCTCGGCGGATCGCTCGAGCACCAGATGCGGGGCGGAGTCCTTGAGCATCAGCTCGACGCGCTCGGCCGGGTAGTCGGGGTCGATGGGCAGATAGGCGCCACCGGCCTTGGCCACCGCGAGCCGGGCGACGACGGACTCCACCGACCGGGGCAGCACGAGCGCGACGATCCGGCCGGGGCCCACGCCCTGCCCGATGAGGTGATGGGCCAGGCGGTTGGCCCGGCCGTCCAGCTCCGCGTAGGTCAGCCGGAGGCCGGGGGAGTCCACCGCGGTCGCGTCGGGCCGGCGGTCCGCCGCCGCCTCGACGAGCTCGGCCCAGGTCGCCCGGGGCACCTGCCGGGCGGTGTCGTTCCAGTCCACCAGGAGGCGGTGGCGCTCGGCGGCCGGGAGGATGTCGATCCGGTCCAGCGGCAGCTCGTCGGGGGCCGCGGCCAGCGCGCCGAGGAGGTGGGTGAGCCGGTCGGCCAGCGCCCCGGCGGTGGACTCCTCGAACAGCCGCGGGTCGTAGCCGAGTTCCACGGACAGTTCGGAACCGGGCGAGACCACCACGGTCAAGGCGTAGTTGGTGGACTCCAGCGCGTTCAGATCGCGCACCCGCAGCCCGTGCTCGGCCGCGGCGGAGCTGTTGATGGGGTAGTTCTCGAACACCACCAGGCTCTCGAAGAGGTCCACCGCGGCGGGCAGTTCGCTCCAGCCCCGCAGCTGGGCCAGCGGCACATGGCCGAAGCCGCGCGCGTCCGCCTGCTCGGCCTGGAGTTCGCGCAGCCAGGCGGCGGTACCGGCGGCGCCCGCCACCGCGCACCGGACCGGGAGCGTGTTGATGAAGATGCCGGTGATGTCGTCCGCGCCGGGCAGCTCCGCCGGCCGCCCGGAGACCGCCGTCCCGAAGCAGACGTCCGACTCACCGCTCAAGCGAGATACGAGCAAGGCCCAAGCGCCCTGCACGATCGTATTCAGCGTGAGCCGGTGCCGCCGTGCGAAGTCCTGGAGGGCGGCGGTGTCCCGCTCACCGAGCCGGTGCGACAGCCAGCGCGAGGACCGGGTGGCGATCTCCGGCGTCGGCCTACGGTCGTAGGGGAGGGGAGTGGGAGAGGTGAATCCTTCCAGGGCCTGCCGCCAGTGCGCCTCGGCACGCGTGCGGTCCTGACGGGCGAGCCAGGCCACATAGTCGGCGAACGGCCTGCGGGCCGGCAGCCTCGGCTGCTCACCGGCGGCCAGGGCGCCATGGGCGGCGAAGACATCGCCGAGCACCTGGAAGACGCTCCAGCCGTCCAGCAGCACATGGTGGAAGGTCCACAGCACCCGCACCTCACCGGGGGAGAGCCGGGCCAGGGTGACGCGGAGCAACGGGGCCGCGGTGAGATCGATCCCGCGGGCGCGGTCCCGGTCCAGCAGCCGCTCCAGTTCGGCCGTGCGCTCGTCCTCCGCGAGGCCGCTCCAGTCGAGTTCCTCGACCGGTACGGCCGCGGTGCGGCGCACGATCATCAGCGGCTCGGGCACATCGTGCATCACCACCGCGCCGCGCAGCACCGGGGTGCGGTCCACGACGTGCTGCCAGGCGGCGGCCAGCACCCCGGAGTCGCCGACCCCGTCCAGGACGAACGTCGCCTGCTCCACATAGAGCCCCTGGCCCCGCTGGGCCAGGGCATGGAAGACCAGCCCGGACTGGGTCGGGGTCAGCGGATGGATATCGGCCACGTCCCGGCCGTCGCCCGCCAGCCGGTCGACGGTCTCCTGGTCAAGCCCGGCCAGCGGGAAGTCCGACGGCGTCCGCCCGCCCGCGTCGGGGCGGGTGCACAGCCGGACGATCGCCCGCAGCTCCTCCGCCATCTCCTCGGCGAGCCGGCGCACCGTGGCGCGTTGGTGCAGCGACCGGGAGTAGGACCAGCTGAGCTCGAGCCGCCGGTCCGCCACCCGGCCGATCACATCGAGCAGATGCGGCCGGGGCGCCTCCGGGCTCATATCGCCCTCCAGCCCACCGGTCAGGGCGTGCAGCAGACCACCCGCCGGGGGCTCCCAGTCCTGCTGGCCCAGGTAGTTGAAGCTGATCTTCGGGGCGGCGGGAAGTACGGCGGCGGCCGAGCCGGACAGATGGCGCAGCGCGCCGTAGCCGAGGCCGTTCCCGGGGACCGCCCGCAGCCGTTCCTTGACGGCCTTCAGCGTCCGCTCCAGCCTCCAGTCGGCGGGGGCCTCCAGCGCGATGGGGAACATGCTGGTGAACCAGCCGACCGTACGGGACAGATCGACCCCGTCGAAGATCTCCTCCCGGCCGTGCCCCTCCAGGGCCACCGCCACCGTGTCCCGGCCGGTCCAGCGGGCCAGCACCCGTCCCAGGGCGCACAGCAGCACGTCGTTGACCCGGGTCCGGTACGCGCCCGGCACCTCCTGCAGCAGCAGCCGGGTCTCCTCGGCGTCGAGCCGGACGGTCACCTCCTCCTCCGAGGCGGCGGTGTTGGGGCCGTCGCCGTCCGTGGGGAGGTCGGTGCCGCCGTGGGAGGCCGCCCAGTGGTCGCGCTCGGCGTCGAAGCCCCCGGCGGCGGTGTGCTCGGTCAGACGCAGTGCCCAGGTGCGGAACGACGTGGTCTTGCGGCCCGGTTCCGGTGTCCGTCCCGCGACGATCTGCCGGTAGGCGGTGTCCAGGTCCTCCAGCACGATGCGCCAGGAGACGGCGTCCACCACCAAGTGGTGGGCGGTCAGCAGCAGTACGGGCCGTTCCGCCTCGCCCCGGGTGAAGAGCACGGCGCGCAGCAGCGGTCCCCGGGCCAGGTCGAACCCGGCCCGGATCCGCCCCGCCGTCTCCCGCATCACCGCGTCCCGCCGCTCCGGTGCCACGGCGGAGAGATCGTGGATGTCCAGCACGGGCTCCGCGTCCGGCGGGGCGTTGTGCTGGCGCACGGCGCCGTCCTCGGTCCGCTCGAAGCGCAGCCGCAGGGCGTCATGGTGGGTCGGTACCGTGGACAGGGCAGTGCGCAGCGCGCTCTCGTCCACCGGCGAGGTCAGTTCGGCCGATACCGACTGGGTGAAGTGCCCTGCCGTGGCGTCGAGTTGGTCGAAGAGCCAGTGCTGGATCGGGGTCAGCGGCACCTCGCCGACCACCGGACCCCGCTCGGCCTCGGCCGCCGTGGCCGTGGCCTCCCGCGCGGCCGCCGCCAGATCCGCCACGGTCTGGTGGACGAAGAGATGGCGCGGGGTCAGCTCGATCCCGGCCCGCCGGGCGGCGGAGACGATCTGGATGCTGAGGATGGAATCGCCGCCGAGGGCGAAGTAGTTGTCCTCCACGCCGATCCGCTCGACCCCCAGGACCTCCGCCCAGATGGCGGCCAGGGCCTTCTCGGTCTCAGTGCGCGGCTCCACATGGCCGGTGGCGCGGGCCGCCCAGACGGGCGCGGGCAGCGCACGCCGGTCCAGCTTGCCGCTGGACCCCAGCGGCAGCCGGTCCAGGACGACCACGGCCGAGGGGACCATATGGTCCGGCAGGCTCGTGGCGAGGAAGGCGCGGATCGCGGCGGTGTCCACCGGTGGGGAGCTCGGGACCTGCACCACATAGCCGGCCAGCCGCTTGTGACCGCCGGTGTCGACGACCGCCGCAGCCGCCTCGGCGACACCGGGATGGCGCGCCAGCGCCGCCTCGACCTCGCCCAGCTCGATACGGAAACCGCGCACCTTGACCTGGTCGTCGGTTCTGCCGAGGTACTCCAGCTGCCCCCGCTCGTCCCAGCGGACCAGGTCGCCGGTGCGGTACATCCGGCCGCCCGCGGGGCCGTACGGATCGGCCGTGAACCGCTGCGCGGTCAGCCCCGGCCGGCCGAAGTACCCCCGGGCGAGGCCCGGCCCCGCCAGATAGAGCTCTCCCGGCACCCCGACCGGCACCGGCCGCATCCGCGCGTCCAGTGCGTAGGCCCGGGTGGCGGCCACCGGGGCGCCGATGGGCGGAGTGCGGTCCGGGTCGGCGGGGTCGCAGGTCCAGGCGGTGGCGTAGACGGTCGCCTCGGTGGGCCCGTAGATGTTCGCCACCCGGCAGCCGGGGATGGCCGCCCGGACCTCCTTGACGGTGCGGGCCGCGAGCCCTTCGCCCGCCAGCACCACGGTGCCGGCCGTCACCGAGACCGACCCCTTGCCGAGCACCTGCCCGAGCGCCGACGGCACGGCGCTGATCAGGCTCGCCGTCCAGGCCCCCGTCCGCTCGGCCAGGGTGAGCAGATCGCGGACGATCTCGATGGCGCCACCGGCCAGCAGCGGGCAGAGGATCTCGAAGACCGACACATCGAAGTTGAGGGAGGTCGAGGCCACCACATGGGACAGTCCCTGGGCGCCGAACTCCTCCCGCGCCCATGCCGCCAGAGCGGCCACGCTCTCATGGGTGACCACGACGCCCTTGGGCGTACCGGTGGACCCCGAGGTGTGGATGGCGTACGCCGGATGGGCGGGGAGCAGCGGGCCGCGCCGCTCGGCGTCGCCGACGTCCTGGGCGGGCAGTTGAGCCAGCCGCCCCCGGAACTCCGCGTCGTCCAGCAGGATCCGGCCGCAGCCCGCCCCGGCGGGGATCCGGTCCGCCACCTCTCCGGTGGTCACCACCGTGTCCGGGGCGATGTCGCCGAGCATGAAGGCGATCCGCTCCGCCGGATACGCCGGGTCGACCGGGAGATAGGCCGCCCCGCTCTTGAGCACCGCCAGCACGGCCACCACCAGCTCCGGTGTGCGCGGCAGGGCCAGGGCGACGAAGTGTTCCGGCCCGGCGCCCGAAGCGATCAGCAGCCGGGCCAGCCGGTTGGCGCGCTCGTTGAGCTCCCGGTAGGTCAGCGGTCCGCCGTCGCCCAGCACGGCCACCGCGTCCGGGGTACGGGCCGCCCGCGCCTCGAACAGCGCGGGCAGCACCGCGTCGGGCGCGGCGGAGACCGGGCCGCTGAAGCGGTCGAGGATCCCGCGCGTCTCGGCCTCGCCGGCCAGCGGCAGTTCGTCCAGCCGCCGCTCCGGGTCGGTCGCCATCTCCACCAGCAGATTCCGCAGACAGCCGCCCAGCCGCTCGATCGTCGGGGCGTCGAAGGCCGCGGGGTCGTAGTCCAGGCAGATCGACAGCCGCTCCTCGGGCGCCACCACCACGCTGAGCGCGTAGTTGGTGGGCTCCACGTCCCGCTCCTGCCGGATGCCCAGGCCGTGGGCCGCGATGGCCTCGCTGTCGAACGGGTAGTTCTCGAAGACCACGATCGAGTCGAAGAGGCTCACCCCGCCGGGCACCTCGCTCCAGCTCCCCAGCTGCGCCAGGGACACGAACTCGAAGAGCCGGGACTCCGACTGCGCCGACTGCAGCTCCCGCAGCCAGTCCAGCAGTCCGCTCTCCCCGGCCACCCGGACTCGGGTGGGGATGGTGTTGATGAACACCCCGACCATGGACTCGACGCCCGGCAGCGCGGCCGGCCGCCCCGAGACGGTGGTGCCGAAGCACAGGTCGTCGGACCCGCTGTACCGGGACAGCAGCAGCGCCCAGGCGCCCTGCACCACCGTGTTCATGGTCAGCCCGCCATGCTGCGCGGTCGTCCGGAGCCGGGCGGACTCCTCGGCGCCCAGTGTGACCCGGTGCGAGCCCGAGGAGGCGCTGCGGTGTGCCTCCGACGCGGGCCGGTCCCGCGGCAGTTCGGTGGGCGAGGTGAACCCGGCCAGCGCCGTACGCCAGTAGCGCTCGGCCTCCGCCGTGTCCTGCTCGCCGAGCCAGCCCAGGTACTCACGGAACGGCCGGCGGGCGGGCACCACGGGTGCCCGTTCCGAGGTCAGCGCCGCGTACCGCTCGCAGACCTCGTCGAAGACCTGCGCCGCGCTCCAGCCGTCGAGCAGCACATGGTGGAAGGTCCAGACGATCCGCACCTCGTCGGCGGACAGCCGGATCAGCGCCAGCCGCATCAGCGGCGCCGTGGCCAGGTCGATCCCCTCGGCCCGGTCCTCGGCGAGCATCCGGTCCAGCTCGGCCTCGCGCCACTCCTCGGGCCGCCGGGTCCAGTCGTGGTGGACGATCCGGAGCGCCGCCCGGTGCGTCACGACCTGGAGCGGCTCCGGGGTGTCCGCCCACACCAGATGGGTGCGCAGGATCGGATTGGAGTCCACCGTCTGCCGCCATGCGGTGGCCAGCGCCCGCGGGTCGTCCGCCCCGGTCAGCGTCAGCTGGACCTGGTTGACATACGCGTCCGACGCCGGGTCCATCAGCCCGTGGAACAGCATCCCGGCCTGGGTCGGGGTCAGCGGATAGATGTCCTCCACCGCCCGGCCGTCGGCGGCGATCCGGTCCACCGCGGCCTGGTCGAGCCGGGCCAGCGGGAAGTCCGACGGGGTACGGCCGCCCGCCTCGGGGGCGGCGCAGTGGCCGATGATCTCCTCCAGCGCACGGAGCATCCCCCGCGCCAGCCCGGCCACCGTCTCCTCGGTGTGCGTCCCCGAACCGTAGTACCAGGTGATCTCCAGGCAACGGCGCTCCACCCGGCCCACGACGTCCAGCAGATGCGCGCGGGCCGTGTCGGGCGCGGCGTCACCGCCAAGACCGTCCCGTACGGTGCGGACGAGACCGGTGTCGTCATCCGCCGCCGACCAGTCGAACTGCCCGAGGTAGTTGAAGCTGATCCCGGGCTCGGCCGCGCCCCGGAGCCCGGAGCCGGGGGCGAGATGGCGCAGCGCGCCGTGGCCGATGCCACGTGCGGGCACCGCCCGCAGCTGCTCCTTGACGGACTTGAGCGTCTCGCCCCAGCCGCCGTCCGGGATGTCCAGGGCGACCGGATAGAGGCTGGTGAACCAGCCGACGGTGCGGGACAGGTCCACCCCGTCCAGCAGATGCTCCTCCCGGCCGTGGCCCTCGAGGTCCACGGCGATCCGGCGCCGCCCGGTCCAGTCGCCGAGCACCCGGCCCAGCGCCGCGAGCAGCACGTCGTCCACGCGGGTGCGATAGACCTCGGGGACCTGCCGCAGCAGCGCCTCGGTGCGCTTCCGGTTCAGCCGGACGGTGACCGACGCCATGGACGCCACCGTGTTGTCCCCCTCACCGTCCACGGGCAGCCGCGCGGCGCACTCCGCGGTCACCGCCCGCCAGTGGGGCAGCTCGGTGTCGAAACCACCGGCGGCGGTGTGGTCGGTCAGCTTTCGGGACCAGTCCCGTACGGACGTGGTGCGCGGGCCGAGGTCGGCCCGCCCGCCCGCGAGCAGTTGCCGGTACGCGGTGTTCAGATCCTCCAGCAGCACCCGCCAGGAGACACCGTCCACCACGAGGTGGTGGGCGGTCAGGAAGAGCGTCGGCCGCTGCCCGTCGCCGCGGTGGAACAGCCGGGCGGCCAGCAGCGGACCCCGTGCCAGGTCGAACCCGGCCTGCGCCTCGGCCATCGCCGCGTCCTCGGCCGCCCGGCACTGGTCCGCGTCGAGCCCCGACAGGTCGTGCTCCCGCAGGGGCGCCGGGGCCGTCAGATCAGGCTGCGGGCAGTACTGCCGCGGGCTTCCATCGGCGCCGGGCTCGAACCGCATGCGCAGCGCGTCATGGTGGACCAGCAGCGCGTCGAGCGCCGCGCGCAGCGCCCGGAGGTCCGGTTCCCGCTGGAGCTCCACGACCACGGACTGGTTGAAGTGGCCGGGCCGGTCGGTCCGCATCCCGAAGAACCAGTGCTGGATCGGGGTGAGCGGCACCTCACCGGTCACCGGCCCGGTGTCGGCTGCGGGCGTGGCGGTGGGCGTGGTGACGGCGGCGAGCGAGGCGACGGTGGGATGCCGGAAGAGCTCGCGGGGGGTGAAGGCCAGCCCCGCCTGCCGGGCGCGGGAGGCCACCTGGATGCTGAGGATCGAATCCCCGCCCAGATGGAAGAAGTTGTCCTCCGCGCCGATCCGCTCCCGGCCCAGCAGGGTGCCCCAGATCTCCGCGAGGGCCCGCTCGGTGTCGGTACGGGGCGCCACATACCCGGCCGTCCCGGCAGCCGCCGGGTCGGGCTCGGGCAGCCGGCGGCGGTCCACCTTGCCGTTGCGGGTGAGCGGCAGCGCGTCGAGGGCGACGAACGCCGAGGGCACCATGTAGTCGGGCAGCAGGCCGCCCAGGAAGGACCGCAGCTCCCCGGCGTCGGGCACCTCGGCCCCGCCCACCGGCACCGCGTAGCCGGTCAGCAGCGTGCGGTCGCTCACCCGGGAGAGCGTGACGACCGCCTCCGCCACGGCCTCGTGGCGGGTCAGCGCGGCCTCGATCTCACCCGGCTCGATACGGAAGCCCCGGACCTTCAGCTGGTCGTCGGCGCGGCCCACGAAGCGCAGTTCACCGTCGTCGGTCCAGGCCACGATGTCCCCGGTGCGGTACATCCGGGAGCCGGACGGCCCGAACGGATCGGCGATGTACCGCTCCGCGGTGGCGCCGGGGCGGCCGTGGTAGCCGCGCGCCACCCCGGCGCCCGCGATGTACAACTCCCCGGGAATGCCGGGCGGTTGCGGCTGGAGGGTGCCATCGAGGACGTACGTCCGGGTGTTGTCCAGCGGCCGTCCGATGGGCAGCGAGCGCGGCAGTTCCTCCCCGGCGCGGAAGGGGCGCCGGGTGGCGAAGGTCGTGGTCTCGGTGGGCCCGTAGCCGTCCATCACCGTCAGATCGGGGCAGGCCGCGAGCACCCGGCGCACCGCGCCCGGGGGCACCGCCTCGCCGCCGGTCCACACCTCCCGGGCGCCGCGCAGACACTCCGGCGCCTCCTGTGCCAGCAGCCGGAACAGCCCGGCGGTCAGCCACAGGCAGCTCACCCCGTACTCGGCGATCGCCCGGCGCACGGTGTCCGCGTCCACGTCCCCGGCGGGCGCCAGCACGGCCCGGCCGCCGCGCAGCAGCGGGACCCACAGCTCGTACGTCGAGGCGTCGAACGCCTGGGGCGAGTGCACCAGCACCCGGTCGTGGTCCGCGAAGGCGCGGTCCGCGACGAGGGCGGTCACATCGCGGTGGCGCACCGCGACGCCCTTGGGCCGCCCGGTGGAGCCCGAAGTGAACATCAGATACAGGGCGTTGTCGGGGGAGAGCGCCACGTTCGGCGGCTCCGACGGGCCGTCGTCGTCACAGGACTCGGACTCGGGCCCGGACTCCACGAGCAGGGTCCGCGCGGCGTCCGAGATGTCCGCCGCCGTGCGCTCCCACGCGCGGTCGGTCAGCAGCACCTCCGCGCCCGCCTCCGCCAGCACGCTCCGCAGCCGGTCCTCGGGGGCGCGGGTGTCCAGCGGTACGTACACCCCGCCCGCCTTGACGACCGCCAGCAGCGCCACCACCAGCTCCACTGACCGGTCCATCAGGACGGCCACCGGGCGCTCCGGCCCGACGCCGTGTCCGATGAGCCGGTGGGCCAGCCGGTTGGCGCGGGTGTCCAGCTCCCGGTAGCTCACCGGGCCCGCCTCGCCGTCCAGGGCCGTCGCGTCCGGCGCACACCGCACCCGCTCGGCGAACAGCCCGGCCACCGTGGACTCGGGCAGCGCGGCCGCGGTGTCGTTCCACTCCCGGAGCACCTGGTGGCGCCGGGCGCCGGTGAGCATCGGAAGGTGTGCGGGCGCCCGGTCCGGGGTGTCGGCCATGGCCGTCAGCAGCACCGTCAGGTGCTCCGCCATCCGCCGGGCGGTGGCCTCGTCGAACAGCGCCGGGTCGTAGCCGAGCCGCAGCGCCAGCTCCTCGCCGGGGTAGACCACCAGGGTCAGCGGGTAGTTGGTGGTCTCGACGCCGTTCAGCTCGCGCAGGGCGAGGCCGTGCGCGGCGGCGAGGTCCCCGCCGATCGGATAGTTCTCGAAGACCACGATGGAGTCGAAGAGGTTCACCCGCTCGGGCAGACCGGTCCAGGACCGCAGCCGGGTGAGCGGTACGAAGTCGAACCGCCGGTCCTCGGTCTGCCCGGACTGCACCGCGCTCAGCCAGGACAGCAGGGTGGACCCGGCCGGCACCGTGAGGCGGGTCGGCACGGTGGTGATGAACAGCCCGTTCATCGTCTCCACGCCCGGCAGCTCCGGCGGCCGTCCGGACACCGTCGTCCCGAAGACCACGTCCTCGCGGCCGGACTGCCGGGCCAGCAGCAGCGCCCAGGCGCCCTGCACCACGGTGTTCAGGGTGAGCCCCTCGTCCCGGGCCAGGGCCTGGAGCCGCTGGGTGGTGGCGGCGGGCAGGGTCACGCGGAGGTCCTCGGTGGACTCGGCGTGATGGGTCTCGGTGGGCTCCCGGTCGTACGGCAGCGGGGTGGGCTCGGTGAGATCGCCGAGCCGGGCCCGCCAGTGCTCCTCGGCCAGGGCCCCGTCGCGCTCCCGCAGCCAGGCCACATAGTCGCCGAACGGGCGGCGGCCGGGCAGCCCGGCGGCCATGGCCGCGCCGGACGCCCCGGCACGCGCCCGTGCGTGGCAGTGGAAGACGTCGGAGAGCACCTGGAACAGGCTCCAGCCGTCCAGGATCAGATGGTGGAACGTCCACACCACCTGGACCTCGGTCTCCGACAGCCGGGCCAGCGCCAGCCGCGTCAGCGGCGCGGCGGCCAGGTCGAGCCCGCGCTCCCGGTCCTCGGCGAGGAGCCTCCGCAGCTCCTCCCGGCGCTCGTCCGGCCCGGACAGCCGCCGCCAGTCGAGCAGGGCCACCGGGATCCGGACCTCGCGCTCCACCACCTGGACCGGCTCCGGCACGCCTTCCCACACCGCCCGGGCGCGTAACACCTGGGTGCGGTCGGCGACCTGCTGCCAGGCCGCGGCCAGCGCCGCCGGCTCCGGCACCCCGTCGAGGACGAAGGTGAGCTGCTGGAAGTAGGCCCGCCGGTCGCCCTGCGCCAGCGCGTGGAACAGCATGCCCGCCTGGGTGGGGGTGAGCGGGTAGATGTCCTCCACCGTGCCCCCGTTCCCGGCCAGCCGGTCCACGGCGGCCTGGTCGAGGGCGGCGAGCGGGAAGTCGGACGGGGTGCGGCCGCCCGCGCCGGGCGCGCTGCCGTGCCGGGCGATCTCGCACAGCGCCTCGCGGAACTCCCCGGCGAGCCGGGCGACCGTCTCCTCCCGGTGCAGATTCGCGGAGTAGAACCAGGTGAACTCCAGGGCGTCCCCCTCGACCCGGCCCACCACCTCCAGCGGATGCGGGCGCGGCGAGGTGGGGTCGGCGTCCAGGGCCAGCTCCCGGTGCAGACCGCGGAAGAGCCCGTCGCCGCCGCCCGGCGCCTCGAACCGGCCGAGGTAGTTGAAGCTGATCCCGGCCGTGGGGCCGTCGGGGAGGCCCGCGCCATCGAGCAGATGGCGCCGCACCCCGTAGCCCAGACCACGCCGCGGTACGGCCCGCATCTGCTCCTTGACGGACTTGAGGACCTCGCCCCAGCCGCCGTCCGGAAGGTCGAGCGCCACCGGGAAGCGGGTGGTGAACCAGCCGACCGTACGGGACAGGTCCAGGTCCGCGAAGAGCTCCTCGCGGCCGTGGCCCTCCACGTCCACCGGCACCCGGGCGCGCCCGGTCCAGCGGCGCAGCACCCGCGCCAGCGCGCTCAGCAGCACGTCGTTGACCTGTGTGCGGTAGACCTCGGGGAGCGTCTGGAGGAGTGCGGCGGTCTCCTCCGGGCCGAGCCGGACGGTGACCGACCGGGCCGAGGCATAGGTGTTCTCCGCCTCGTCCGCCCCGTTCACCCTGTCCGCCCCGTTCAGGTCGGTCGGCAGCGAGGGGTCGCAGGCCCCGGCCACGCCGGTCCAGTACGCCTCCTCGTCGGCGAACCCGCCTTGCCCGGCATGGGTGTTGAGCCGCAGCGCCCAGCGGCGCAGCGGGGAGGACTTCGCGGGAAGCCCGGCCCCCTCGTCCCGGGCCGCCCGCCGGTAGGCGCTGTCGAGATCCTCCAGGATGACGCGCCAGGCCACCCCGTCCACCACCGCGTGATGGATGGTGAGGTGGAGGACCGGGCGCGGCCCGGTGTCCCGGTCGAGCACCGCCCGCATCAGCGGCCCCTCGGCCAGGTCGAAGCGGCCCAGGTGCCCGGCGCCGGTGGTCTCGAGCGGTACGCGGACGGCGGCCGCGTCCTCGATCCGCTGGTACCAGCCGCCGTCCCGCCGCTGGAAGCGGGAGCGCAGGGCGTCGTGGTGGTCCACCAGCGCGTCCAGGGCGTGCCGCAGCGCGTCCTCGTCCACGTCCTCGGGCAGCACCAGCGAGATGGTCTGGTTGAAGTGGCCGGCCCGCTCCGGGTCGGTGGTGAACAGCCAGTGCTGAATGGGGGTCAGCGGCAGCTCCCCGGCGGCCGTCTCGTCCCCGCCGGAGGCGGGTTCGGCCGGGGCCGTGGTGGTGTCCAGGTGCAGGGCCAGCGCGGCGATCGTCTGATGGCGGTAGACATCGCGCGAGGTGACGGCGAGCCCCGCCTGCCGCGCCTGGGAGACCAGCTGGATGCTGAGGATCGAATCGCCGCCGAGGGAGAAGAAGTTGTCCTCCATCCCCACGCGGTCCACCCGCAGGATCCGGGCCCAGACCGTCGCCAGGGTCCGCTCGGTGGCGGTCCGGGGCGCCACATAGCCCGGTGCCGCGGCCTCGGCCCAGTCCGGCTCGGGGAGCCGGCCGCGGTCCAGCTTGCCGTTGGGGTTGAGGGGCATCCGCTCCAGGACGACGACGGAGGCGGGCACCATGTAGTCGGGCAGCGAGCGCCGCAGGAACCGCCGCAGCCCCGCCGGGTCGGGCTCCGCGCCCGCGGCGGCCACCACATAGGCGATCAGCCGCTGATGGCCGTCCGTCTCCCGGGCGACGGCCGCCGCCTCGGCGATGTCGGGGTGGCGCAGCAGCGCCGTCTCCACCTCGCCCAGCTCGATGCGGAAGCCGCGGATCTTCACCTGGTCATCGACTCTGCCGACGTACTCCAGCTGGCCCTCGCCGTTCCAGCGGACCAGGTCACCGGTGCGGTACATCCGGCTGCCGGGCGGTCCGAGGGGGTCCGCGAGAAAGCGGTGGGCGGTCAGTCCGGGCCGCCGCAGATACCCCCGGGCCAGGCCCTGCCCGCCCAGATACAGCTCACCGGTCACCCCGGGCGGCACCAGCCGCAGCGTCGGGTCCAGGACGTAGGCGCGGGTGCCCGCGACCGGGCGGCCGATCGGCGGGGCCTGCGCAGGCGCCTGGCCGTCGCAGAACCAGCCGGTGGCGTACACGGTGGCCTCGGTCGGCCCGTAGAGATTGGCGATCCGGCAGGACGGCATGGCCTCCCGGATGTCCCGTACGGTCTGGGCGGGCAACGCCTCGCCCGCCAGTACGACGGTCCGGGCCCAGTCCGCCGGGCGATCCTCGCCCAGCAGCCGGGAGAACACCGAGGGCACCCCGCTGAGCAGCCCCGTCGCCCGCGGTCGCCCCTCGGGGTCGGTGAGGGCGAGCAGGTCACGCACCACCTCGACGCTGCCACCGGCCAGCAGCGGGCAGAGGATCTCGAAGACCGACACATCGAAGTTGAGCGAGGTCGAGGCGACCACGTCGGTCAGCCGCTCCCGCCCCAGCTCCGCCTCGGCCCAGGCCGCGAGCCCCGCCACACCGCGGTGGGTGACCACCACGCCCTTGGGCCGGCCGGTCGATCCGGAGGTGTAGATGACATAGGCGGGATGGGCCGGGACCAGTGGCCGGAGCCGCTCGGCGTCGGTGATGTCGCCGTCCGCGAGCCCGTCCAGCCGGGCGCGTACCTCCGGGTCGTCCAGCAGCAGCGGTGCGGCGTCCGCGGGCAGACAGCCGGCCGCGCCGGTGGTGGTGAGGACGGTCGAGGGCGCGGCGTCCGCCAGCATGAACGCGATGCGCTCGGCGGGGTATTCGGGGTCCACCGGCAGATATCCGGCGCCCGCCTTGAGCACCGCCAGCAGGACGACGACGAGTTCGGCCGAGCGGGGCAGGGCGAGGGCCACCAGCCGCTCGGTACCGGCACCCCGGTCGATGAGCAGCCGCGCCAGCCGGTTGGCGCGCCGGTTCACCTCTTCGTAGGAGAGGCTGGTGTCCCCGCAGGTCACGGCGGTGGCCGTGGGCCGCCGCGCCACCTGGGCGGCGAAGAGGCCGGGCAGGGTGGCCTCGACCGCGGGCCGCTCGGGCCCGTTCCAGGCGTCGAGCATCGCATGCCACTCGGCGTCGGCCAGCATCCGCAGCTCGATCAGGGTGGCGCCCGGATCGGCCACCATGGCGGTCAGCAGCCGATGCAGATGCCCGGCCATCCGCTCGATCGTGGCCGCGTCGAACAGATCGGAGTTGAACTCGACGGTCAGCCCCAGCGAGCCGTCGTCGCGGGGCAGGAACTCCAGCACCAGGTCGAACCGCGCGGCCGGGCGCGGCAGCGAGTGCTCGGTGATCCGCACACCCCCCGCCTCCTGGCCGGGCACCATGGCGCTCTGCTGGACGACCAGCGCCTGCACCAGCGGATTGCGGCTGGGGTCGCGACGTGGCGCCAGCTCCTCGACGACTCGCTCGAACGGCAGCCGGTCATGGCTGAAGGCGTCCAGCACCGTCTCGCGCATCGCGTCCAGGAACCGCTCGACCGTGCTGTCCCCGTCCACATCGGCGCGCAGCACCAGGGTGTTGACGAAGAACCCGGCGACCGTCTCCAGCTCCTTGCGGTGGCGCCCGGCGGTCACGGTGCCGAAGGCGATGTCCCGCTGGCCCGAGTAGCGGGAGAACAGCACCGCTGCGGCGGCCGCGAGCAGGGTGAACTGCGTGGTGTCCCGCTCCCTGCCGAGCCGGGCCAGCCCCGCCACCAGCTCGGCGGGCAGCTCACGGCGGTGCACCGCGCCCGCCGTGGTGCGCACCGGCGGGCGCGGGCGGTCGGTGGGCAGCTCCAGCGTCTGCATCCCGGCCAGCCGGCCCCGCCAGTACTCCAGATCGGCGTCCGCACCGGCGGTGGCGGGACGGCTCCGCTCCCACACCGCGAAGTCCGGGTACTGGAGGGCGGGTTCGGGGAGCGCGGCAGCGGTGCCGGACACCTCGGCGGCGTACAGCGCGGCCAGTTCGCGCACCAGCAGCCCGACCGACCAGCCATCGGTGACGATGTGATGCTGCGCCAGCAGCAGGATGTGCTCCTCGTCGGCGAGCCGGATCAGCAGCGCCCTGGTCAGCGGTCCCTGTCTGAGGTCGTAGGGCCGGTTCAGCTCGGCGGTCAGCGTGGCGTCGAGCGCCTCGGCGCGCCGCCGCGCCGGATGCCCGCCGAGGTCCACCCGCTCGAGCGGTACGGTCCCGTGCGCGGCCACCTGCTGCACCCCGTGCCCGTCCACGGTGGCGAAGGTGGTGCGCAGGGCGTCATGGCGGGCGGCGAGCCGGTCCAGCGACCGGCGCAGTGCGGCCGCGTCCAGCGGGCCGTCGAGCCGCAGCCCGGCCCCGGTGTTGTACTCGGTTCCGCCGGAGGTCAGATCGTCCAGGAACCACAGCCGCCGCTGGGCGGAGGACAGCGGCAGCGGACGGTCGCGCGGCGCGGGCGGGATCGGCGCCTCGGGCCTTTCGGCCGCCGCGGCGGGCAGCTTGCCGGCCAGCCGCGCCACCGTCCTGGCGTCGAGCAGATCGCGCAGCGAGAGCTGCACACCCAGCTCGGCCCGGATCCGGGTCAGCAGCCGCACCCCGAGGATGGAGTCGCCGCCCAGGCCCAGGAAGTCGTCCTCCACGCCCACGGTGTCCACCGGCAGCACCTCGGACCAGATGCGGGCCAGGGACTCCTCCGCGGGGGTGCGCGGGGCGATGTGGCGCGAGTCGCCGTCCGGCGCGGAGCGCGGGGCGGGCAGCGCCTGCCGGTCGATCTTGCGGTGCTGGGTGAGCGGGAACGCGTCCAGTACGACGTAGGCGGACGGCACCATATGCGCCGGCAGCACCCGGGCCACCGCGGCGCGCACCTCCGCGGCCTTCGGCGGGGTCCCGCCGCCGGGCGGCACCACATAGGCGACCAGCCGCTTCTGACCGGGCTCGTCCTCCCTTACGGTGACCACGGCGGACCCCACCTGGGGGTGGCGGGCCAAGGCGGCCTCCACCTCGCCCAGTTCGATGCGGAAGCCGCGTATCTTCACCTGGTGGTCGGCCCGGCCGAGGAATTCCAGTTCACCGTCGGCGTTCCAGCGGACCAGGTCACCGGTGCGGTACATCCGTGAGCCGGGCGGGCCGAACGGGCAGGCGGTGAAGCGATCGGCGGTCAGCCCCGGCCGGTCGAGATAGCCGCGGGCCAGGCCCGCGCCGCTGACGCACAGCTCCCCCGTGACCCCGACCGGCACCTGCCGCGCCGCCTCGTCCAGTACGAACACCCGGGTGTTGGGCAGCGGACGGCCGATCGGCGGGGCGCCGGTCCCCGCCGCCAGGGCGTCCGTCCAGGAGGCCACGACCGTGGCCTCCGTCGGGCCGTAGGAGTTCACCATCCGCCGCCCGGGCGCCCACAGGTCCACCAGATCGGCGGGGCACGCCTCCGCGCCCACGATCAGGGTGCGGAAGTCGGGCAGCCCGTCGTGGAGCTCCTCCGGGGGCACGGTGGCGAGCGCCGCCGGGGGGATCAGGGCATGGGTCACCCGCCGCTCCCGCAGGACCGCCGCCAGCTCGGCGCCCAGCAGGGGCCCTTCCGGGGGCACCACCAGTGCCGCCCCGGCCAGCAGGGAGGAGCACAGCTCCAGGACGGAGGCGTCGAAGCTGGGCGAGGAGAACTGCAGTACCCGGTCGCCGGGCCGGACCCGGTAGTGGGCGGCCGTCGCGGCCGAGAAGTTGCCCAGACCGGCGTGCGGCACCAGCACGCCCTTGGGCACGCCCGTGGAGCCGGATGTGTAGATGACATACGCGGGATGCTCGGGGCACAGCGGGCCGAGCAGCTCCCCGCGGCCGGGCGCGTGATCCGGGCCCGCCCCGGCCCCCAGCTCCCGGATCCGCGCCGGGTCGGCCAGCACGGCCACCGGCCGGGCGTCGGCCAGCATCATGGCCCGGCGCTCCTCGGGGTGGGCGGGGTCGATCGGGAGGTACGCGCCGCCGGCCTTCGCCACCGCCAGCTCGGCCACCACCAGTTCGGCCGAGCGGGGCAGCACCAGCGCCACCACGCGCTCCGGCCCCACGCCCTGCGCGATGAGATGGTGGGCCAGCCGGTTCGCCCAGCGCTCGACCTCCCCGAAGGACCACTCGCGCCCGTCCGCCACCAGGGCCGGCGCTTTGGGGGTGCGCTCCGCCCAGACGGCGAAGAGCTCGCCGAGCGGTGCGCGGGAGACGGCGCGGTCCGTGGCGTTCCACGCCTCCGGAGGGAGGGCCGGGACGGGTTGGAGTGCGGACACCGATGAGGTCTCGTAGTGGTCCGTCATGGTGGGTTGTGGCCCTTCAGAGCGGTTGAACGGGCGGATATGGGGGGCGGCTCGGGCCGGCCGGCGCCGAGCCGGTGCGCCCGCGCCCGGCCGGGGGAGATGTGGGGAGTACGGCCGTGTGCGGGGCGGTGGGAACCTCAGACCAGGGCGCTTCTGCGGGCCATCCGGCCCGAGAGCTGGATCCGGTCCACGGCGCCGGTCCGCGGATCGCGGACGAAGCGTCCGCCGGGGAGCCGGCGTCCGGAGGAGGGGTCCACCAGATCGCAGGTGAGGTCCTCGTGGCAGACCAGCGGCGCGGGGAGGTCGCCGTCCACGGACAGGGCGAGGCCGCCGCCGTCGCTGATGGTCACCTGGTACTCGATGTCGCCGTTGAGGTAGATCCCGGTGCACTGCGAGGTGGCGGCCATGGGGGTGGCCCGGTGCCGTGGGGCGGGTGTGGGGGGCACCCGGACGCCGGTGATCTCGCCGAGGACATCGGTCAGTTCGTTCCACAGCTCGGTGCCGGTGCCCGCGTTGGCGGTGAAGCCGACCACCGCGCCCGTGGTGGGATCGGCCCGCAGGAAGCAGGAGGTGCCCTGGGCGTTGCCGTCGTGCCCGAACCACAGGGTGTCGCCGTGCCGGAAGAGCCCCCAGCCCAGGCCCCAGCCGTCGGCCAGCACACCGGGGTCGGCGCCGGGCACCGGGCGGCGCATCTCCTCCGCGAGCTCGCGGGGCAGCAATCCCGCCGCCCCGTCGTCGAGATGGGCGCGGCCCAGCGCCACCAGATCGAGGGCACTGGCCCGCAGAGCGCCTGCCGCGGCCTCGGCGGGGGCGAGGTTCTGCCGCACCGGCCGCGTTCTGCCGGTGGCCTTGTTGGCCGAGTGGCCGCGCGCCGTGGGCCGGTGCGGGGCGCCGGCCGTGCCGATGAAGGACGGCACGGTGCCCAGCGGATCGAGCAGAACGGACCGCACGGCCTCCTGCCAGCTCATCCCGGTGACCGTCTCGATCAGCCGGCCCGCGGCCACATAGCCCGCGTTGGAGTAGGAGAAGTCCGTACCCGGGGGCATCACCAGGGTGCGGTCGGTGCAGTGGTCCAGCAGATAGCGCGCGGCGCTCAGCGAGGCGACCTGGTCGGAGTCGGGCCCGGACGGAAGCCCCGCGGTGTGGCTGAGCACCTGGCGCACCGTGCACGGCTGACCGGCCCGCCGCAGCTCCGGCACATGGTCGCCGAGCGGGTCGTCCAGCTCCACATCGCCGTCCGCCACCAGGAGCATCACCACGGTCGCGGTGTACGCCTTGGTGATGGAGCCGATGGGCACGGCCGCGTCGGCGGCGCACGGCTCGCCGGAGTCCGCGTCCAGGACGCCGGTCTCCACGGCGAGGGTCATTCCGCCGCTGTGCACGGCGAGTTGGGCCCCGGGCACCTGATGGGCGCGGGCCAGGGCGGTCAGTCGGTCCTCGAGGACGCGGCGTATCTTCGACCGCTCCTCGGCGGACGGGGCCGGGGTCGTACGTAACACGGTGCACTCCTTGCCGGGGTACGGGACGGGCGACGGGGGCCGGGTCATGGCAGCTGGCTCGTGGCCGTGACGTCCCGGGGCACGATCCTGAAGCCCTGCCAGTGGGTGGGCATGGGGTCCTGGTCCTCGTCCCTGGGCACATGGTGGAAGTCGACACTGACCCAGGCGACCGGGTCGGTCAGCTTCTCGCCGCCGGTGTACTTGTCGACCGAGGTGGCGCAGTCCGGGGCGGTGTTGCCGTAGGCGAGCCGCTCGCACTCCCGGTACTGCGTGAAGTACATGTCGTGGTGGGTGAACTCCTCGGTCTCGCGCGGCCCCCGGTACTGATCGCTCTGGTGGTTGTCGATCTCCCAGGACTTGGCGTGGCCGTCGGAGTTCTCGGTGGTGGGGTTCACCACCCGCCAGAAGCGGGTGGGCGCGAGGTCCGCCGCGGTCTCACGGGAGAACACCGTGCGTTTGGTGGTCCGCGTGGCCGTGCCACTGCCCAGGTAGTCGTACTGTTCCACGCGGTTCTTCGACTGTCCGTCGACGTCGAAGTCCAGCCGCCAGAAGATGTTGTGCGAGTGGTTCTCGCTGAACCGGGTGGAGCCCACTCCGGTCGGCCAGCCGCTGCTCGCGTCGGAGAACTGGAACGGCGAGAGGCTTCCGGTGGCGCCCGACCGGGGGGTGATGGAGCCGTCGTCCGAGAAGCGCCACTCGGTGATGTAGTCGTACCAGCCGATCTCGGAGACCGAGAAGACGACCAGGTCGGTGCCGTGCAGTACGCCCTTCTCCACCGCGCTCTTGTAGGCGAACGGCCGAGGCTGCTCCTCGACGCACAGCACCGGGGTGTCACGGAAGTCGCGCAGCCGCCCGTCGGGGCAGTCCTTGGCGCTGAGCCGGGTGAGCGTGCCCTGCTCCAGATCGCCGAAGCCGATCGCCGAGACGTCGTAGAAGCGCGGCTGACCGCTGTCGTAGGGCACATGCACCTCGGCCAGCGAGGCGCTTTTCAGGACCCGGGTGGGGGTGCCACGGTTCGGGGTGTAGATCACATCGCTCAGCACCGCACCGGTGTTGCGGTCGATGTCCCAGCACATCTGCCACCGGGCACCGTTCTTGAGGGTCGTGTCGATGCGATCCGCGGCGGGGCAGGACGGGGCCGCCGCGGCCTTCGCGGGCGCGGCGGAGGCCGGGCCCGGCACCCACAGGGCCAGCAATCCCACCGCGGCGATCAGCACACGAGCACGCCGAAGCGGATAGGCACGCCGAAGGGGATGGGTACGCCGAAGCACACGGGCACGCCGAAACAGACTGGACACGGACAAGGCTCCCCTCACAGACCGATGACGGCGGCGCGCCTGGCCGACAGATCGATGACGATCCGGCTGGTGTCGATCCACTTGCCACCCGGAATGCGCACGAACAGCTGCACACACCGGTGCTCACCGCACCGGGACACCTTCCGGGCGCCGTCCACCCCCTTCGCCCGGGAGCCGAGGAACGACATGCTCTGGAGCCGCAGTTGGGTGGGCGAGGTCAGCCGCTTCCCGGTCTGCGAGGCGTAGGACTCGCGCAACCCCGGGCCGAGCCGGCGGTCGGCGAGTATGACCTTCACCGCCTCGCGGGCCTCGGCCAGGGTGGGAGGCGGCTGGACGCCGTGCTGGCGGGCGGAGTCGAGAACCTTCTTGGAGCGCAGATCGACCACCCTGGTGATGAGGGTGTCCGAGGCGTAGTCGTAGAGCTGGACCTCGGCCCGGCTGTCGGTGGTGGAGGACGCCGACTTGGCCCGGGGCGGACGGCGGGTGTCCAGCGGCTCGGCGCCGGAGCCGCCCGCGGCGTTCCGCTCCCCGTCACTCTTCTCTGTCGCCTTCTGACGGTCCTTCGCGGTCCCGGACCGGGTGGCGGCGTCGATGGCGATACGGGACGCCTCGCGCGATTCCGCGGACGTCAGCCGGCCGGAGTGTGAGGCGACGGCGGCCGCAGGCTCCGAGGGATCGGACGCGGGCGATCCGGCCGTCCGGAGGGCGGCGATCCCGCCGCCCGCCAGCACCGCCGTCAGACCCAGCGCCGCGGATACGCGCCATCTCCGGTGACGGCGCCCCCTGGTATCGGCCGCGCCCTTGTCCGTCGCGTTGTCTGTCATCACCCAGCCGTTTCCGTTGTCGGTCAAGTGAGCCCGGTGGGGCTCGCGGTGACAGCACTCGGCCGGATACCGGATTGTCGCTGGTGCGTTCCCCGTCGTGCAGACGGGATTCAAGCCGCTGACAACGGCTCGCGCGGACTCCCCCCGGACTCTCTGCTGTCCACTGTTAGCTCACGCTTTCACCACTCCGGGCGGCGTAACAGTCGCATTTGTCATCAAGCGGCTGTGAGAAACGCATGTCCCATGGGCGGCCGAGCGGCCGCAAAGCGATGACGGGGAAGGCTCGGGGGAAGGCTCTCTGCCATCATGCTCACATGAGCCATTCGATCACCATTCGATGTGACATCTGTGGCGCCACTCATTCCTCCTCAGCGGCCGACAGCGTCGGTGCGCTCCGCGAAGTCATCGTCCAAATGAGCTGGTCGAGGGCGCGATGGGATGGCCGGGTGATCGATATGTGCGGTGGCTGCGGCGCCCGGGAAATGACGCCGAGCGCGCCCGGGCGGCGCTGCGGTTCCTGTGAGGGAGGCGAACTCTTCGATGCCCTCGGACACGACAGAATCGGACATCGTTTGGCCAATGCATTACTCAGAGCTGGTATCGATAATCTCGAACTACTCTCTGGTTTCTCCGCGCGTCAGCTTCGTGATCTGGACGGTATCGGTGCGGTGAGCGCACGCCACGCAATCAATCGTCTGCACTCCGCACCGAACGAAAGGCGATCGTGAACGAATATTCCACTGGAACATCCGCCGGAACGTCCGCGGCGCCCGCTCTGTACGGCAGTCGGCGGCACCGGGTGCTGTGGGTCGTGGGCGTGGTGTTTTCGGCCGGGCTGCTGGCGCCGCTGTTATTCCTCGGCGCCGCCCGAAAGGGGATCGTGCCGCGTACCGTACCCGCCGGATACGCGGTGGCCATCTATCCGATCGCGCTCGGACGGCAGTGGCTGCCGGACCCGGGGGACTGGATCTCATGGACCCTCGCGGCCGTGGTGCTCACCGCGGCCGTCCATGCCGCGGTCCTGGACACCGGTCGCACAGCCGCCGGTTGACCCCCGGGCGGGGCGGTCAGCTCTGCGCGGTGGGACGGACCACGATCTCGCCGACGTCGACACCGGCCGGCTGCTCGATGGCGAACGCGATGGCGCGGGCGATGGCGTCCGGGGAGATCGCGATCTTGTCCATACGGGACTGGATCCCGTTCCTCGTGTCCGGGTCGGTGATGGAACCCGCGAGCTCCGTCCGGATGAAGCCGGGCGAGACGGTGGTCACCCGCAGCGTCTCGCCGGCCTCCTGGCGCAGTCCTTCGGAGATGGCGCGCACGGCGTTCTTGGTGCCGGCGTAGACCGCCATCGTCGGGACGATGATCAGCCCGGCGGTGGAGAGGGTGTGCACGAAATGCCCGGAGCCCTGCTCCCGGAAGACGGGCAGGGCCTCCGCGATGCCGTACAGCACCCCCTTGATGTTGACGTCGACCATCGCCTCCCAGTCCTCGACGCGCAGATCGTCGAGGGCGGAGATCGGGCTGATGCCGGCGTTGCTGACCAGGACGTCCAGCTTTCCGTACCGTTCGCGTGCCGTCGCGACCAGACGGGACAGATCCGCGCGCCGCTTCACATCCGTGGCGACGGCGACGGCCTCGCCGCCCGCCCCGGCGATCCGGGCCGCCAGTGCCTCGATACGGTCCGACCGCCGCGCCGCGAGGACGACCTTGGCGCCGCGCTCGGCCAGCAGCAGCGCGGTCGCCTCGCCGATACCGCTGCTCGCGCCCGTAATGGCGACGACCTTGCCTTCGATACCCGATGTCATGGGGGTTCCTTCCAGGGAAACGTTGCAGGAGGGCAGGGGAAAAGAGGGGCGGCGATGGCCTACAGTGAGAAGTGGAGGCGCCGCCCCTTCGCCCCACACTAAGTGGGCGCGCCTCCACTTAGCAACCGGGGAATGAACCGGGGATTGAGGAGAGTCGCCGATGGCCAGGGATCCAGGGCGCCCGCTGCGGGCCGACGCACAGCGCAACCGGGAGAAGATCCTCTCCGCCGCGGTGCGGGTGTTCGCGGAGGAAGGGCTGGACGCCCATCTCGAGCGCATCGCCAAGGAGGCGGGCGTGGGCACCGGCACCCTCTACCGGAACTTCCCGACCCGCGAGCTGCTGATCGAGGCCGCCTACCGCAATGAGCTGGCCCGGCTCTGCGACGCCGCCCCCGAGCTGCTGGCGGCCCTGCCCCCGCGCGAGGCCCTGCGGGTGTGGCTGGCCCGCTTCATGGACTACGCCAACGCCAAGCTGGGCATGGCGGACGCGCTGCGGGGCGTGGTCGCGTCGGGCGTCAATCCGTACGCGCGGAGCCACGAGATGATCCAGGACGCGCTCTCGCGGCTGATGGACGCCGCCGTCACGGCCGGTGTGATCCGGTCGGACGTCAGCGCCACCGACATGTTCGCCGCTCTCACCGGGATCGCCCTCGCCTCGGGGAAGCCCGAACAGCGGGAGCAGGCCGACCGTCTCCTCGGCCTCACCCTGGACGGGCTGAGCGCCGGAGCCGGTCAGTAAAGATTTCTGAGTTTTCAGCTCAGACTCTTGTGCCACCCGCTCAGCGCTCTTAGCGTGTCCGGCCATGGAGAACGAACACGCCACGGACCGGGCCGCGGGATCCGGCGACGAGTCCGTGGGCGACCGGCTGCGTGCGCTGCGCAAGGCGCGCCGGCTGACCCTGCGGACCGTCGCCGAGTCCGCCGGGATCAGTGAGGGCTATCTCAGCCAGATAGAGCGCGGGCAGGCCAATCCCAGCATCGCCACCCTCCAGCAGGTCGCCGCCGCGCTCGGCCTGAAGGTGGCCGATCTGTTCGGCGACGACTTCACCAGCGGCCCGAGCGTGCTGCGCGCCGAGGAGGCGCCCCGGCTCGCCCTCGGGGTGCTCGGCGGGCGCAAGTTCCGGCTGACCCCGGGGCCGCAGCACCATCTCGAAGTGTTCCTGGGGGAGTTCGACGCCCATGGCTCCACGGGCGAGACCCTCTACAGTCACGGTGACTCGGAGGAGTTCCTGTACGTCCTCGAGGGCACGGTCGGACTCCAGCTCGGCGACCGCTCCTTCACCCTCGGCGCCGGTGACAGCATCCGCTACTCCTCCGCCGTACCCCACCGGCTCAGCGAGACGGCCGGGGCGGCCGCCCGGGTGCTGTGGGTGATCAGCCCCCCCAGCTACTGATCCACCCCTCCGCTGCTGATCCACCCCACCTCACACCACTCGCCTCCCCGAGCCACTCCGATCCGCGACGAAACCGGGGCCATCCCAGGCCGCCCGACCAGCGGCCGTTCGACCACGATTGGCTGAGTGCCGCAGTGCTGAACGGAAATGTGTCCTTCTGGTACCGCCAGACCGGCTTCCCCGAACGGCGTCCGCCACTCGACGGCGACCTCGCCACCGATGTGTGCGTCGTGGGCGGGGGCTTCACCGGGCTGTGGACCGCGTACTACCTCAAACAGGCCGCCCCCGATCTCGACATCACCGTCGTGGAGCGGGAGTTCGCCGGATTCGGCGCCTCGGGGCGGAACGCCGGCTGGCTCAGCTGCAAGATCGCCGGATCGGCCGGGACCTATGCGAGGAAGCGCGGGCGCGAGGCCGCGATCGCCCTCCAGCGGGAGATGATCCACACCGTGGACGAGGTGATCTCGGTGGCCCGTGCCGAGGGCATCGAGGCCGACATCGTCAAGAGCGGCTATCTCACCGTCGCCCATGGCGCCGCCCAACTGCCCCGGCTGCGCGCCGCGTACGACCAGCTGCGCCACTGGGGCGGGCAGGACCTGGAGTGGCTGAGCGCACCCCGGCTCGCCGAGCGGCTGCGCCTGGACGGGGCGCTGGCCGGCTACCACAATCCGCACTGCGCCCGGGTCCACCCGGCCAAGCTGGTGCGCGGCCTGGCCGCCGCGGTGGAGGCGCTGGGCGTGCGGATCCTGGAGTCCACCCCGGTCACCGCCATCGCCCCCGGCCGGGTCAGCACCCCGTTCGGCAGCATCCGCGCGGGCCGGATCGTCCGCGCCACCGAGGGCTTCACCAGCGGTATCGAGGGCGAGCGGCGCACCTGGCTGCCGATGAACTCCTCGATGATCGTCACCGAGCCGCTCCCCGACGAGCTGTGGAAGCGGCTCGGCTGGGCGGGGCAGGAACTCCTCAGCGACGCCACCCACGCGTACACCTACGGACAGCGCACCGCGGACGGCCGCATCGCCATCGGCGGCCGCGGCGTGCCCTACAAGTTCGGCTCCCGCACCGACCGGGCGGGGCAGACCAGCGCGGACACCGTGCGCGCCCTGCGGCGGATCCTCACCGGCCTCTTCCCGGACACCGCCGAGGCCGCCATCGACCACGCCTGGTCGGGGGTGCTGGCCGTGCCCCGCGACTGGTGCGCCTCGATCGGCTACGACTCCGCCACCGGCGTCGGCTTCGCCGGTGGATACGTCGGCCATGGCGTGGCCGCCACCAACCTCGCCGGGCGCACCCTGCGCGATCTGCTGCTCGGCCACTCCACCGAGCTGACCGCGCTGCCCTGGGTCGGCCACCGCACCCGGCGCTGGGAGCCCGAACCCTTCCGGTGGATCGGGGTGCACGGCATGTACGCCGCGTACCGCGCCGCCGACCGCTCGGAGTCCTCCGGCCGCACCACCACGTCCCCCATCGCCCGCCTCGCCGACCGCATATCTGGACGCTGACCATGAGCAAGTCCACCGCCACCGCCGTGGCCACCGACCGCACTCCGGACACCGACCGCGAGCGGACCGCCCGCAAGGCCGGTCTCGCCTCGTTCATCGGCACCACCGTCGAGTGGTACGACTTCTACATCTACTCCACCGCCTCCGCGCTCGTCCTCGGCAAGATCTTCTTCGGCGGCGGCGGTGACACCACCGGCGCGCTGCAGGCGTTCGGCAGCCTGTGGCTCGGCTTCCTCGCCCGGCCGATCGGCGGCATCGTCTTCGGCCACCTCGGCGACCGGATCGGCCGGAAGAAGACCCTGGTCACCACGTTGCTGATGATGGGGATCGCCACCACCCTGATCGGGCTGCTCCCCGGCTACGACGAGGTCGGCGTCGCCGCGCCCATCGCGCTGGTGCTGCTGCGCATGGTGCAGGGCATCGCGGTCGGCGGCGAATGGGGCGGCGCCGTCCTCATCGCCAGCGAACACGCGCCCAAGGGGAAGGCGCTGTCCTTCGGCGCCTTCGCCCAGCAGGGGTCCCCGGCCGGATCGATCCTGGCCACCGGGATGTTCGCGCTGCTCACCCAACTGCCGGACGACGACTTCGACGCCTGGGGCTGGCGCGTGCCGTTCCTCTTCTCCGCCGTGATGGTGGTCATCGGCCTGGTGGTGCGCCTCAAGGTCGAGGAGTCCCCGGAGTTCGCCCGGCTGCGCGACGAGAAGCGGGTCGCGAAGGTGCCCCTGCGGGAGCTGATCACCGGCCACCGCGGATCCCTCGCACTCGGCGTGCTCGCCAGCTCCATCGGCATCGCCGCCACCTACTTCATCACCACCTTCGTCCTGTCCTGGTCCACCGACAGCCTCGGCATGGAGCGCTCCACCATGCTGAATGTGCTGCTCGTCTACAGCGTCCTGCAGTTCGTCACCCAGCCCTTCGGGGTGGTGCTGGCCGGCCGCTTCGGCCCGCGCCGCACCGTGGCGGCCCTGCTGGGCCTCAACTTCCTGCTGGTGCCGGTGATGTACGCCTGTGTCTCGACGACCCAGCCGGTCGTCGTGGGGCTCGGCATCTCCCTGCTGGGCATCACCGGCGCGATGAACTACGCGATCCTGGCCGGACTGCTCGCGGCCGCCTTCCCGATCTCCGTGCGCTACACCGGTATCTCCCTCTCCTACCAGCTGTGCTCGGCGCTCATCGGCGGTACGGCACCCCTGGTCGGTGAGTGGCTGCTGCACTCGACCGGCGGATCGATCGTGCCGGTCGTGATCTACCAGATGGTGCTGGTGGCCGTGTCCCTGGTCTGCTCCCTGGCGCTGCTCAACCGCTCGCGGACGGCGTAGCCGCGGCCCGGCCTTGGCCGAACGGTCAAAGCCACGGACGGGTCTTTGGCCGATGCGTGCACCTCCCCGCCCGCTCCCTTCCGCATCATCAGGGGCCGTACAGCGCGGCGGCGCGGACAAGGGAGGCAATGTGAACGGTGTGCGAACACAACCGCACGGCCGGCGGACCCCGGGGCAGGCCACCGGCCCGGTCGGCAGGCTGACCCGCCGCCGGGAAGTGGCGGAGCTGGTCGCCGAGGCAGGTGGCGGTCCGCTCCGCCGCACCCTGGGGCTGACCCAGCTCACCCTGCTCAGCGTCGGCGCCACGCTCGGCACCGGGATCTTCGTGGTGCTCGGCGAGGCGGTGCCCCAGGCGGGCCCGGCGGTCGTGCTCTCCTTCGTCCTCGCCGGGGTCACCGCGCTGTTCTCCGCCCTGTCCTACGCCGAGCTCGCGGGCATGATCCCGGGCGCCGGGTCCTCGTACAGCTACACCTACGCCACCTTGGGCGAGCTGGTGGCCTGGGTGTGCGGCTGGTGTCTGATCCTCGAGTACGGCGTCTCCGTGGCCGCGGTCGCGGTCGGCTGGGGTCAGTACGTCAACGAACTGCTCCAGCTGACCGTCGGCCGGACCCTGCCCGACGCGCTCGCCGCCCCGCCCGGCGACGGCGGGGTGCTGAACGTCCCCGCCGCCGCCATCGTCGTCCTCGCCATGGTGGTGCTGCTGCGCGGCGCCCGGGAGAGCGCCGTGGTCAACACCGTGATGGTGGCGGTGAAACTGGCCGCGCTCGTCATCTTCTGCGCGGTGGCCTTCACCGCCTTCCACGCCGGGAACTTCCGGCCGCTCTTCCCCCTCGGCACGGCCGGGATGACCGCGGGCGCCTCCTCGCTCTTCTTCTCCTACATCGGCTTCGACGCCGCCTCCACGGCGGGAGAGGAGGCCAAGCACCCGCAGCGCGATCTGCCGCGCGCCATCGTCCTCTCGCTCGGCCTGGTCACCGCCCTGTACTGCGCGGTGGCGCTGGCGGCGGTCGGCGCGATGCCCTGGCAGCGGTTCGAGGGCACCGAGGCCACGCTCAGCCAGGTCCTCGTCCGCTCCGTCGGCGGTGGCGAGCTGTGGCCGATCCTGCTGTCCATCGGCGCGGTCGTCGCCACCACCAGCGTGGTCCTCACCGTGCAGTACGGGCAGATCCGCATCCTGTTCTCGATGTCCCGCGACGGGCTGGTCCCGGGGTTGTTCTCCAGGGTCCACCGGCGCACCGGGGTGCCGCGCGCGGGCACCGTCATCGTCTCCGCCTTCGTGGCCGCCCTCGCCGCGCTCATCCCGCTCGGCGACCTCGCCGACGCCACCAGCATCGGCACCCTCTTCGCCTTCGCCCTGGTCAACCTGGCCGTGCTGATCCTGCGCCGGCGCAAGCCGGACGCGCCACGCAGCTTCCGGGTGCCGCTCGCGCCCGTGACCCCCCTGCTCGGAGTGGCCTGCTGCGGGTATGTGATGTACGGGCTGGGGACCGACACCTGGATCGCCTTCGGCGCCTGGATGGCGGTCGGACTCGTGGTCTACGGGCTCTACGGCATCTGGCACTCCACCCTCAACCGCCCCGCCCCCGAACCGGAGACCACGGAAACCACGGAGACCACCCCATGACCCCGCTCGATCCCACCGCCGATGTGCTCACGCTCACCCGCGCCCTGGTCGACATCCCCTCGGAAAGCGGCCATGAGGCCCCGCTCGCCGACGCCGTCGAGAGCGCGCTGCGCGCCCTGCCGTGGCTGACCGTCGAGCGGCTCGGCCACTCCGTCGTGGCCCGCACCCACCTGGGCCGCGACCGGAGGGCGGTCATCGCCGGGCACCTGGACACCGTCCCGGCCGCGGACAACCTCCCCTCCCGGTTGGACGGGGGGCTGCTGTACGGCCTCGGGGCCTGCGACATGAAGGGCGGTGTCGCGGTCGCCCTCCGGCTCGCGGCGGCACTTCCCGCGCCCGCGCACGACATCACCTATGTGTTCTACGAATGCGAGGAAGTGGCCGGCGACCGCAATGGCCTGGCCAGGATCGCCGCGGAACGCCCCGACCTGGTCCAGGCCGATCTGGCGATCCTCATGGAACCCTCGGACGCCGGTGTCGAGGCGGGCTGCCAGGGCGTGCTGATGGCGGACATCGCCGTACGCGGCGAGCGGGCGCACACCGCCCGCGCCTGGAAGGGTGTCAACGCCGCCCACCGCGCCGCCGCCGTCCTGCGGCGCCTGGACGACCACACCGCCGGGCGGATCACCATCGACGGGCTGGAGTACCGCGAGGGGCTGAGCGCCGTGGCCGTGCGCGCGGGCGTGGCCGGGAACGTGGTGCCCGACCTGTGCGTGATCACGGTCAACCTGCGTTTCGCGCCCAGCCGTTCACCGCGGGAGGCCGAGGCGTACGTACGCGACCTCTTCCCCGAGTACGAGGTCGAGATCACCGAGAACACCCCGGGCGCCCTGCCCGGTCTGGACCAGGAAGCGGCCGCCTCGCTCGTGGCGTACCTGGGCGTGGCGCCCCGCCCCAAACTGGGCTGGACCGATGTCGCCCGCTTCGCCGCGCTCGGCACACCGGCGCTCAACTACGGCCCCGGCGACCCGTCCCTGGCCCACACCGCGGGCGAGTACGTGCCGGTGGAGCAGTTGTGGGAGTGTGAGACGCGGCTCATGGGCTGGCTCGGGTGAGCCGTCCCGGTGCACAGGCCGTCCGTTATACGCCCGTGCCTCATACGCCCGTGCCCCGCAGCCCGGCGAGCGTGCGCAGCTGGAGCCACAGCACCAGCCGCTCGTCCGGGTCGTCCAGGTCGATGCCCAGCTGCGTCCGCGCCTGCCGCAGCCGGTAGCGGCAGGTGTTGGGGTGGACGGCCAGCAGCCGGGCCGCCCGCGCCATATCGCATCCGGCGTCCAGCCAGCACACCAGCGTCCGGGCGTAGTCCGTGCCGTGCCCGGCGTCGTACGCCACGATGTCCCGCCATGCTCCGGCTGCCAACTCCCGCCGTTCGCCGAGGAGTTCGGTGAGCCGGAGCAGTACGGCCCGGGCCCGGACCTCGTCCATGGCGGCCACCGTCTCCTCCGGGCCGAGCACCCGCAGCACCAGATCGGCGTCCTCCCGCGAGCCGCGGACCTCCGCCACCTCCGGCACCACATCGCCAAGACCGGCCCGCACCGGCACCCTCAGGGCCTGCTCCGCGCGGCGCACGATGTCCTCGGCCAGCCGCCGCTGCCGCTCCCCGGCCCGACCGTCGGCCACCGGCAGCAACGCGTACACCACCCCGTCGACCAGCACACAGGCATGCCGCCCGTACCGGGCCTCGCACTGCAGCCGTACGAGATCCAGCAGCCGCAGCGCGGCCTGCTCCCCGTCCGGCGCGCCCGCCGCGCCCTCCAGCGCGAAGGCGGCCACCCGCACCGGGGTGCCGGGGGCCAGCCCCAGGCGCTCGGCGGCGGTGGCGGGCTCGGCGGTGCCGTCCAGGAGACGGCGCAGCAGATCGCCGGTCATATGGCGGGACAGCTCCTGTGCCGCCCGCGCCCGCAGCAGGAGCAGGGCGGCCGTGGAGGCGCCCTGGGCCAGTGCCTCCTCGGCGTCCGGTGCGAGGGTTCCGTCGTCGACGACCCACAGCGAGCCGAGGGTCTCACCACCCGCCCGTACGGCGACGGCCAGCCGCGGCAGTTCCTCGGCGCTGAGGGCGGGCAGGCGCACCGGCCCGTGGGAGGCGAACAGCACCCGGTACTGCTCGGTGTTCTCGGGGCTGCCCGGCACCTGACGGCCCAGGATGCCCTGGCGTCGGGGCTCGTCCACGGGCTGGCCGGGGATGGTGGAGTGGGCGAGGATGCGCTGGCGCGGATCCTCGATCACGGTGGCGCCGCCCACGGCCGTGGCCACGGCGCCCGCGAGCGAGAACAGATCGCCGAGCGCGGCGCCGCCCGCGGGGGAGGGCCGGGCCCCGACCGCCCCGGCCAGCAGCAGATGGACATGGTGCCAGGCGGCGTCCTCGTCCACGGTGAGCAGGGCCAGCCCCCGCTCCCGCGCCCGGGCGACGGCGTCCGCGAGCCCCTGCCCGGGCTCGGACGAGGGTCCCTGTCCGGACGCGGGCCCCTGCCCGGACTGGGGTCCCTGCTCGGACAAGGGCCCGTTCGCACCGCGTACGACGAGACCCGCCATCCGTGCGGCCGCCGCCTCGTCGACCAGCGCCCCGGCCGCGTCCGCCCGCACCCCGACCGCCAGCAGCAGGGCGCCGGGCGCCCGGTCCGGGAACGGGGCGTGGGCGTCGTACAGCAGCACCTCGGTGACGGGTGTGGTGAGCCCGGACGGGGCGGTGAGCAGCCGCGGCGCGGGCTCGCCCAGGGTGTCCAGCAGCTCCCCGAGGGTGTGGGTGTCCATGGGCGTACCGGGCTTTCCAGGGGGCTGACGTGCGAGGCGATTGGCTGATCGCAACAGGACCCTAGGCCGCGCTTGTGCGTCCGGACAAGCCGAGCGCGGGCCCGGCCCGGGAGACTCGGGCCCATGACATCAGTGACGATGGACGCCGAGGCGCTGGCCACCGCCGCCGCCCGCGCCGCCGGGGTCGCCGTCCGCACCGTCCACGACGTGGCCGGTGTCCAGGCGGTGGCCGACTTCTTCGCCGAGGTGTGGCGGCTGCCGCGCAGCAACCCGCCCTATCCGGCCGAGGTGCTGCACAGCATCGTCCACGCGGGCGGCGCGGTGCACGCCGCGTACATGACCGGGCCCGACGGGCGGGAGGGCGAGCGGCTGTCCGGTGCCGCGGTCGCGGTCTTCGGCCCGCCGGCCGACCTGGAGGTGTACTCGCTCGTGGCCGCCGCCACCGCCTCCGACCGGGGCGTCGGCCACGCCGTCAAACAGGCCCAGCGCGGCTGGGCCCTGGAGCACGGGGCCCACACCATGCGCTGGACCTTCGACCCGCTGGTCGCCCGTAACGCCCGCTTCAACCTGGTCAAACTGGGTGCCATCGGGGCCGAGTACCTGGTCGACCTCTACGGGCCCATGAACGACGGGGTGAACGACGGCGACGAGAGCGACCGGCTCACCGCCCGCTGGGACCTCCGCGCGCGACCCGCACCCGCACCCGCCTCCACCCCCGCCGATGACACCGACGACCGGGCGGCCGCCCCGGTCCTCCGCCACGCCCCCGACGGCGGCCCGCTCGCCGCCCGCCACGGGGACCGGCTGTGGTGCAGGGTGCCCGGGGACATCGTCGCGCTGCGCACCGCCGACCCGGCCCTGGCGCTGCGCTGGCGGTACGCCGTGCGCGAGGTGTTCACCGAGGCGTACGCCGAGGGCTTCCGGGCCACCGCGATGTCCCGCGACGGCTGGTACCGGCTCACCCGGAACCCCGCCCCGGCCACCCCCGGAGAGGACCCGCGGCCATGAGGCTCGAACGCGCCGAACTGCTCCATGTCGCCCTTCCGCTGATCACCCCCTTCCGCACCTCCTTCGGGACGATGACCAGCAAGGACACCTTTCTGCTGCATATCGTCACCGACCGGGCCGAGGGCTGGTCGGAGTTCGCCGCCGATCCGGAGCCGCTGTACTGCGCGGAGTTCATCGCCGGCGCCGAGATCGTGATCCGCGACTTCCTGCTGCCCCGGGTGGCGGCCCTCCCCACGCCCACGACCGCGGCCCTCGCCCCCGCCATGGCCGCCGTCAAGGGCCATGAGCTGGCCAAGGCGGCCCTGGAGACCGCGCTGCTCGACGCCGAACTCCGCGCTCACGGCATGCCGCTGGCCACCTTCCTCGGCTCGGTCCACGAGCGGGTGCCCGCCGGGGTGTCCGTGGGCATCAAGGACTCCCTCCCGGAGCTGATCGACGACGTCGAGCGGTATCTCGCCGAGGGCTATGTGCGCATCAAGCTGAAGATCGAGCCGGGCTGGGACGTGGCGCCGGTGCGCGCGGTACGGGAACGGTTCGGCGAGGCGCTGCCGCTTCAGGTCGACGCCAACACCGCGTATACCCTCGCCGACGCCGAACACCTCAGGAAACTCGACGAGTTCGGGCTGCTGCTCATCGAGGAGCCGCTGGAGGAGAACAACCTCCACGCCCACGCCCGGCTCCAGCGGCGGCTGACCACCCCGGTCTGCCTGGACGAGTCCATCCACAGCGCGCGCGACGCCGCGTCCGCGATCGCGATGGACGCCTGCCGGGTCATCAACATCAAACCGGCCCGGGTCGGCGGCTATCCGGAGGCCCGCCGCATCCACGACCTCGCCGCCGCCCACGGCGTCCCGGTGTGGTGCGGGGGCATGCTGGAGACCGGTATCGGCCGCGCCCCCAACCTGGCCCTCGCCGCCCTGCCCGGCTGCACCCTGCCCGGTGACACCTCGGCCTCCGGCCGGTACTTCGCCGAGGACATCACCGAGCCGTTCGTCCTCCAGGACGGCCACCTCCCGGTGCCCACCGCGCCCGGCATCGGCATCGACCCGCTCCCGGACGCCCTCGCCCGCTTCACCACCGCACGGCGGCAGCTGTACCCGCGCTGACCCGCGCCCGCCACCGGCCGGTGAGGTCCGGCCGGTCAGCTCCGGCCGGTCAGCTCCGGCCGTCTCATTGTCCGTCCGGTCAGCACGACCGTGCAGCCGCGCAGTTCATAGCTGTCGATCCCGCCCTTGAAGCCGACCCTGGGCGGGGCGGCCATACGGATGCCGGGAAGGGCGAACAGCCGGCTGAGGAAGACATCCGTCTCCAGGAGCGCGATGGTGGCCCCGGGGCATTTGTGCGCACCGTCCCCGAACGACAGCCCCGGCGCCGCCGCGCCCGCGGCCATCGGGCGGCCCGGACACACCCGCTCCGGCCGCTCACCCACCGTACGGGCGTCGAGATTGGCTCGGTGCAGCAGAACATCGATCAACTCCCCGGCCGGGACCGTCACTTCCGCGTCCGGGTCCCGGCCGTCGCCTGGCAGCCGGAGCGGTGCGGTGGTACGGCGGCGGAGCCGGCCGATGACCGGTTCGAGCCGGAGGATCTCCTGGAGGACCGCGATCCGGCCGGGCTCATCGGCGGCCCGGTAGCGCGCCAGCAGGGCGGCGTCGCCGAACAGATGCCACGCGGCCATATTGACGAACTCCCGGGTGGTGACCATGCCCGCGGCCGCGAACGTGAGGCATTCCCCCAGGATCTCGCCGGACGAACACCCCTCGTCCAGCAGATGGGAGATCAGGTCGTCGCGCCGTCGCCGCCGGGCCCGTACGGCCGGGCGGACATCGCCCCAGTAGACCCGCAGCCAGTTGGCGTTCTGCCGCACCAGCCAGCGGATCCCGTGGAGGCTGGTCAGCCCGGGCGTGCCGAACTTCTCGGGGAAGAAGCGCTCCAGCCGCGTCCGGATCCCGGGCCGGCTCTCCGTCAGGCCGATCACGGCACTGGCCACATCGATGGCCAGCTGGAAACTCAGTTCGGCGAGGTGGCCCCGGCCGGTCTCCCTGACCGTGCCGAGCTGTGCCTCCGCCACCCTGACCATGACCTCGCGGTAGTGCTCGTCGACCCGGCGCGGGGTGAAGAACCGGGCGGTCTGCCGCCGGTCCTCGCGGTGTTCCGGACCGTCCCGGTAGAGCACCGGGCGCCGGAACCGGGACGGCAGCTTCTCCACCGTCTCGATGCCGAGCCCGGCCTGCACGGTGGCGGTGGCGCGCAGTACGGCGCGGGCCTCCTCGTAGCCGGACACCTGCCAGATCCCGTCGGGCCCCCGCCGCACCGGGCAGCCGTCTCCGTCCGGCCCCCGGCCGGCCCTGCGCTCCCCGTAGTGGTCCATGGGCGGCACCCCCGGCCCAGACTAGGAGTAGCACGGCCACCTTACGAGGCCCTGACCGTGCTTTCCCCGATCTACGCTCGCTTTCATGGACAGCGAGAACCCTCTGGGGCGCTTTCTGCGCGCCCGCCGTGAACGGGTGCGGCCCGAGGACGTGGACATCCTGCACGCAGGCCGGCGCCGGGTGGCGGGGCTGCGCCGGGAGGAGGTCGCCCTGCTGGCCGGGGTCAGCACCGACTACTACGTACGGCTGGAGCAAGGCCGGGAGCGGCATCCCTCGGCGCAGGTGGTCGAGGCGCTGGCGCGAGCGCTGGTGCTGGAGGAGGACGCGGTCGCCCATCTGCACCGGCTGGCCCGCCCGGCCCCCGGCCGGCGCCGCCCGGCCGCGCGGCGGGAGCGGGTGAGCCCGACCCTGCTGCGGATGATGGAGGGCTGGCCGCGGACCCCGGCCGTGGTCCTGGGCCGCTGTCTGACCGTACTGGCCCACAACACCCTGGGCAGGGCCCTCTTCGACGGGCACACCCACAGCCGGGATCTGATGCGGCTGGTCTTCCTCGACCCGGACGCGCGGGAGTTCTACCCCGACTGGGAGCGGGTGGCGGTCAACACCGTCGCCGGGCTCCGCGCGGCGGCCGGAATCGACGCCGAGGACCCGGAACTGATCGCCGTCGTCGGCGAGCTGTCGCTGAAGAGCGAGTCGTTCCGGCGGCTGTGGGCCCGCCATGACATCCGCCAGAAGACCCATGAGACCAAGCGCTTCCGGCACCGCCTGGTCGGTGAGCTGACACTGGAGTACGAGGCACTGACCGTGAACAGCGCCCCCGGCCAGCAGCTCATCGTCTACCAGGCCGAGCCGGGCAGCCCGTCCGAGCAGGCGCTGGCCCTGCTGGGCAGCCTCACCGCCGACATGGTGGAGGCGCCTCACGACGCCATGAGCACCACGACGAAGGACACATCCGCATGACCGTCAACGACTCGCCCGTCTGGTTCATCACCGGCTGTTCCACCGGTCTGGGCCGGGCCCTGGCCACCGCCGTCCTCGGCCACGGCCACCGCGCGGTGGTCACCGCCCGCGACCCCCGGCAGGTGGCCGACATCGTCGCCGGGCACGGGGCCCGCGCGCTGGCCCTGGCGCTCGACGTCACCGACAAGGCCCGGGTGGCGGAGGCGGTGAAGGAGGCGGAAACCGCCTTCGGCCGCATCGACGTACTCGTCAACAACGCGGGCTACGGCTACCTCGCCGCGCTCGAGGAGGGCGAGGACGAGGAGGTCCGGGCCCTGTTCGACACCAATGTCTTCGGCCTGGTGGACGTCACCCGCGCGGTGCTGCCGGGCATGCGCGCCCGCCGCGCCGGCCACATCGTGAACATCTCCTCCCTCGGCGGCCTGGCCGCCTTCGGCGCCACCGGCTACTACCACGCCACCAAGTTCGCCGTGGAGGGCCTGTCCGAATCGCTCGCCGCCGAGGTGGCCCCGCTGGGCATCAAGGTGACGATCGTCGAGCCCGCCGCCTTCCGCACCAACTGGTCCGGCCCCTCCATGCGCCAGTCCGCCACCACCATCGACGACTACGCCGGGACCGCGGGCACACGGCGCACCGGCACCCTCGCCACCTACGGCCACCAGCCCGGCGACCCGGTCCGCGCGAGCGAGGCCATCATCGGCGCGGTGGAGGCGGCGGAACCCCCGCTGCGGCTGCTGCTGGGCAAGGCCGCCTACGACATCGCCCAGGCCCGGCTGGACTCCCTCAGGACCACGTTCGACACCTGGCGCGAGGTCACGCTCGGAGCCGACTACCCCGTGGCTGCGGCGCCGTAGGGGCGTCCGGCGGCTGGCGCTGCCTGCGGCGGCCTGTTCCCCTCCCCGCCCCTTCCCACAACCGGGGCTCCGTCCCGCACCACGGGCCGGGGCTCCGTCCCGCACCCCGGGCCGGGGCTCCGCCTCACACCCCGGACCGAGGCTGTGCCCCAGACCCCGGCCGGGGCTCCGCCCCGCACCCCGGCTGGGGCTCCGTCCCGCACCCCGGGCTGGGGCTCCGTCCCGCACCCCGGGCAGGGGCTCCGCCCCGCACCCCGGAC
>NZ_JBHYVB010000008.1:91957-113695 GCF_042750115.1 Streptomyces sp. NPDC059455 | reverse complement strand
CCCCAGCGCCCCGCGCCGGGGGGCCCCCCCCCCCCCGGGCCCCCCCCCCCCCCCCCCCCCCCCCCGCGCCGGGCGGGGGGCGCGCCGCCGTCCGGGGCGACCGGCGGCCGCCGCGGGCCCCGGCCCGCCCCGCGCCCGGTGCACAACCTGCTCCAGGGCCAGCCGGACGCCGCCTCCTTCCCCCGCACCGCCTGGCTCGCCTCGGCCCGCCGCGCCCTGACCGCCGCGCCCCACGAGGCGTTCGGCCCCGGCGATCCGCGCGGCCGCCCGGAGCTGCGCCGTGCCCTGGCCGACTACCTCGCCCGCGTCCGCGGCGTACGCACCGACCCCGAGCGGATCGTCGTCTGCGCGGGCTTCGCGCACGCGGTCCGGCTGCTGAGCGACACCCGGCTGCTGCGGCCCCGGATGGCCGTCGAGTCCTACGGCCTGGCCTTCCACCGCTCGCTGCTGAGATCGGCCGGGATCCGTACGGTCCCGCTCCCCCTGGACGCCGATGGCGCCCTTACGGAGGGACTGGCCGACCTCGACGGCGTACGGGCGGCCCTGCTCACCCCCGCCCACCAGTTCCCCACCGGCGGTCCGCTGCACCCCGAGCGGCGGGCCGCGGCCGTCGCCTGGGCGCGGAAGAGCGGCGGTCTGGTGCTGGAGGACGACTACGACGGGGAGTTCCGCTACGACCGCCGTCCGGTGGGCGCCGTCCAGGGCCTCGACCCCGACCGGGTGCTCTACCTCGGCTCGGCCAGCAAGAGCCTCTCCCCGGCGCTGCGGCTGGGCTGGATGGTGCTGCCGGACCATCTGGTCGACGGTCTGCTGGCCACCAAGGGGGAGCGCGAGGGATGGACCGGCGTCCTCGACCAGCTGACCCTCGCGGACTTCATCGAATCGGGCGGGTACGACCGCCATGTGCGCCGTATGCGCCAGCAGTACCGCCGTCGGCGGGATCAGCTCGTCGCCGCCCTCGCCGAACGCGCGCCCCATGTCCGCGTCTCGGGGATCGCGGCAGGTCTGCACGCGGTGCTGGAGCTGCCGCCCGGCACCGAGCGGTCCGCCCTGCGCGCCGCCGCCTGGCAGGGGCTGGCGCTCGACGGCCTCGGCGGCTACCGCCACCCGGACGCCACCACACCCCATCGCGACGGGCTCGTGGTGGGCTACGCGACCCCGCCCGAGCACTCGTTCGCAGGGGCGCTGGACGCGCTGTGCCGCGCCCTGCCGCCCGAACAGACGGCCACCTGAGGTCGGAGACGGCCACCCGACGTTGCTGCGGCCACCCGACGTTCAGGCGGTTATGACGCCTTGAGCAGCGCTCCTTCACGCCACTTGAGAATCTTGTCGAAGCTCACCACCACCCCGCCGCGACCCGGACGGTCGCGGTAGCGGACATGGTCGGTGAGGGCCTCGATGAGAAAAAGCCCCCGTCCGTGCTCCGCCTGTGGCGGGGCCGGACTGCGCGGCTGCTGTGGTCTCGGCGCGCCCGCCGGGCGCCGCTCGTTCCGGGTGCGGGCCTCGCGGCGGACGGTGCCGCGTCCGGCGAAGCCGGGACCGGAGTCGGTGACCTCGATACGGCAGGTGTCGCCGTCGATATAGGCCGTGACTCGATAATCCCCGCCCGTGCCGTCGCGACCCCCGTGCTCCACCGCGTTCGCACACGCCTCGGAGAGGGCGACCGACAGATCGTAGGAGATCTCCGGATCCACTCCGGCCGTCTCCATGGTGCCGAGGAGCAGTCGTCGTGCGAGCGGAACGCTCGCCGCCTCGCGGGGCAAATGGAGTGACCACCAGATGCTCATGCTCCAGCCTCCCGGCCGCGGCTCGACATACCGTTACGTATTGCCTGGGTCCATGGTCCGTAAGCGTGTTATTGACGTGACTCCGCTCATTCAGCGGACGCGCTCGATGCGCGAACCGGTGTATGGGCCTGTCCCGGTGTGCGCCGGTACGCCCCACCCGCCGTAGGGAACGCGTCCACCCAGTGGGATGATGGCGCGGCCATGGCTTCCCCTGTCGCCCGTGCCGGCGCCGATCTGCGAATGCTGCGGGCCGCGGTGTTCACCGCGGTCTGCGTCGTGCTGTCCGCGACGGGGCACGTGCTGGGCTCCTGCGCCACCGTGCCGCTGTGGACGCTGGGCGTGGGCTGCGCGGCGATGTTCACGGTGGCGCTGTCGCTGGCCGGGCGGGAGCGGTCGCTGCCCGGGATCGCGGCCGTGCTGGCCGTCGGACAGCTGGCGCTGCACGCGCTCTTCGCGGTCGGACAGGACCGGGCCGCGGCGGCCGGGGAGGCCGCCCATCGGGCCGACGTCGCCCAGGGCCATGTGATCGGCCTGGCCGCCAGGCTGCTGTGCGCGTCGGGCCCCGGACGGCTCGACGCCGCGACGGCCCATCGGATCGTCACCCATGCGGGCATCGACCCGTCCGCCGCGCACGGCGGCCCGCACACCATGCCGGCGTCCACCGCCCCGGCGGGGCGGGCGGCCGGGCTGGAGAGCCTGCTGCCGTCGCTGCCCATGACCCTGGGCCATCTGCTCGCCGCGCTGGCCATCGGCTGGCTGCTGCGCCGGGGCGAGATGGCCGTATGGCGGGCGGTGCGGCTGTCGGTGGACGGGGCCCGAGGGGTCGCGGAGGCCACGCTCGTACGGGCGCTGCGCGCCGCCCTGAGGCTCGTAAGGGTGCTCCTGACCCCTTCGCAGGCGCCTTACGGCGGGCAGAGCCGTCCGCGCACGGCCGAGCGGGACGAGGGCGGGCCGACGGCGCTCGTCCTCCAGCACAGCGTGATCAGGCGGGGACCGCCGGTCTGCGTCCTCGCGGCCTGACCGACGCGACGCTCCTCCAGCGGGACCGGAGGGCGGCCGCGACGTCGCCGCACGCGCGCCCACCCATCTGATCATTCCTGTTCCTGGAGTGTTGACATGAACGCCATGCGTCTCCGCCGTCTGCCGGTCCTCGGATGCCTCACCGCGGGCGGCCTGGTGCTGCTCACCGCGGGCCCGGCCGTCGCGCACGTGAGCGTGCAGCCGGGTCAGGCCGAGAAGGGCGGCTACAGCACCATCGACTTCAAGGTGCCCAACGAGCGCGACGACTCCTCCACCGTCAAGCTTGAGGTGACCCTCCCCGCAGACCACCCGCTCGCCTCGGTGATGCCCCAGCCGGTGCCCGGCTGGGACGTCAAGGTCACCAAGTCCAAGCTCCCCAAGCCCATGGAGATGCACGGCGAGAAGATCAGCGAGGCGGTCACCAAGGTCACCTGGACCGGCGGCAAGATCGAGCCGGGGATGTTCCAGCAGTTCCCGCTCTCGGTCGGCCAGCTGCCCGACGACGCCGACCAGCTCGCCTTCAAGGCCCTCCAGACGTACGACGACAAGGAGGTCGTGCGCTGGATCGAGGAGCCCAAGGAGGGTGCCGCCGAGCCCGAGAACCCGGCTCCGGTGCTCAAGCTGGTCGCCCCGGCCGAGGGCTCGGACGGCGATGGCGCCGCCGCGGCGTCCGGCCAGGACAAGGACTCCGAGAAGGCCGGAGCGGAGAATTCCGTCTCCAAGGACGCCTCGGACGACGAGGACGGCAGCGACACCACCGCCCGGGTGCTGGGCATCGCGGGCATCGTCATCGGCGCCGCCGGTGTCGTCTTCGGCGTGGTCGCCAGCCGCCGCCGCTCCGCCTGACCGCCGACCACTCGACCGCATGCGCGTAACCGCCGGTGACCACGGGTCCTGAACCGACCGCGTGATCCCGGCGGGGCGGCGGGCCCTCGCACCCGCCGCCCCCGCGCACCACCGATCCACCCCTTTCTTCGGGAGAACAGCTCCATGCGCACCAAAATCCTGGCCACCGCGCTCGTCGCCACCGCCGCGCTCACCCTCAGCGCCTGCGGTGGCTCGGACGACGGGGGCAAGGGCGACAACGCCGCCGCCGAGGTCAAGGGCGGCCAGAGGTCGGGACAGGCCATCGTCCTCGACCAGGCGAAGGCCAAGCCGGACCTCGTCCTCACCGGCACCGACGGCAAGAAGTACGACCTGCTGAAGGAGACCGAGGGCCGGCCCACCCTGCTCTTCTTCGGCTACACCCACTGCCCGGACGTCTGCCCGCTGACCATGAGCAACGTCGGCATCGCCGTGAAGAAGCTCCCCAAGGCCGAGCGGCAGAAGCTACGGGTCGTCTTCGTCAGCACCGACCCGGCCCGGGACACCCCCAAGCGGATCCGCTCCTGGCTGGACGCCCAGGGCGGCACCGACTTCGTCGGCCTGACCGGCGACTTCAACACCGTCGAGGCCGCCGCGCGGCCGCTGGGCATCTACATCGAGAAGCCGAAGAAGGAGAAGGACGGCAGCATCACCGTCAGCCACGGCGCCGAGGTGATCGGCTTCTCGCCCAAGGACGACAAGGGCCACTGGATCTACACGACGGGGGCCACGGCGGATCGTTACGCCAAGGATCTGCCAAAGATCATCGAGGGGCGGAACCCGTGACGGCGGCAGGTCCCGGCATCCGTAAGGCTGCCGCCGCGGTCCTCACCGTCGGTCTGTCCGCCGCGCTCGCCGCCTGCGGGAGCGAGGACAGCGGCGGCGGGGACAGCGGAGACCACGCGGGCCACAAGGGCGCCCCGAAGCTGTCCGTGAGCGGTGCCTATGTCTCGCAGCCGCCCATGGACGACATGGCGGCGGGCTACCTGGCCGTACGGAACGCCGGTGGCGGCGCCGACGAGCTCACCTCCGTCACCACCCCGCTCGCCTCCGAGGTCACCCTGCACACCACCAAGGGCAACCGGATGAAGCAGGTGAGCTCGCTCGATGTCCCGGCCGACGGCCGGCTCGAGCTGACCAGCGGCGGAGATCATCTGATGCTGACAAATCTCACCCACCGGCCGAAGGTCGGTGAGAAGGTCAGCTTCACCCTCCACTTCGCCACCTCCGACCCCATCGAGATCAAAGTCCCGGTCGAGCCGACGACGTACCGCCCCAAGGACTGACGCCCGATGCCCTCGCTGACCTCCCTGGCCCCCGCCGGGCCCGCCGCGACTCGCACCCGGACCACCGCGACCGCCCGGCGGCTGATGGCGATCTGCGGCACCCTGCTCGCCGCGCTGCTGTGCGCGCTGAGCGTGGGCGCGAGCTCCGCGTCCGCGCATGCCGCGCTCACCTCGACCGACCCCGCCGACGGCTCGGTGGTGAAGACCGCCCCCAGAGAGGTCACGCTGAACTTCTCGGAGGGCGTGCTGCTCTCCGGCGACTCGGTGCGCGTGCTCGACCCCAAGGGCAAGCGCGTGGACACCGGGAAGACCGCCCACGCCGACGGCAAGTCGTCGACCGCCGCCGCCGGGCTGCACTCCGGACTGCCGGACGGCACCTACACGGTGGCGTGGAAGGCGGTCTCGGAGGACAGCCACCCGGTGAGCGGCGCGTTCACCTTCTCCATCGGCGCCCCGTCCAAGACCAAGGCGAAGGTGCCCACGGGGCAGGCGTCCGACTCCACCGTCAGCACGCTCTACGGGATCGGCCGGTACGCCGCCTACGGCGGTTTCGCGGCGCTCGTGGGCGGCTGTGTGTTCGCCGGGCTCTGCCGGTCCTCGCGCCCGGTGCGGAAGATCGCCGTGGGCGGCTGGGTGACGGCCTTCACGGCCAGTCTGCTGCTGTTGCTGCTGCGCGGGCCGTACACCGACGGCCAGGGGATCGGCGGAATCCTCGACCTCGGCGGGCTGGGCGATGTGCTGTCCACCAAGCCGGGCGCGGCGCTGCTGTCGCGGCTGCTGCTGCTCGGCGCGGCGGCGGTCTTCCTGGCCGTCCTGTTCGGCTCGTACACCCGGCGCACCGGGGAGGGGGAGGCGGACGCGCGGCGCCGCCAGGACCTCGCCTTCGGGCTCGGATTCGGCGGCACGGTGATGGCGGTGGGCCTCGCCGCGACCTGGGCGATGGCCGAGCACGCCTCGGTGGGCCCGCAGCGGCAGCTGGCCATGCCGGTGGACGTGATCCATCTGATCGCGGTCGGAGTCTGGCTGGGCGGTCTGGCCTCGCTCGCGGTGACGCTCCGGGCCGGCGAGCCGATCGAGCGGGCGGCCGTGCGCCGCTTCTCGCGGCTGGCCTTCGGCTCGGTCGTCGCCCTGGTGGTCACCGGGCTGTACCAGTCGTGGCGGCAGGTGGGCTCCTGGGGCGCGCTGACCGACACCGAGTACGGGCGATGGCTGCTGGTCAAGGTGGGTCTGGTGGCGGTGCTGGTGGGCATCGCCGCCGTCTCGCGCCGCTGGACCGGGCGCCTTACGGAGGCCACGGAGGCGGGCGAGGCGGCAGCGGACGCGGAGGCCGAGGCGGAGAACGATGCCGAGACCAAGGCCGAGACCGATGTCGAGGCCACGGCCGACGAGGCCAAGGCGGCGGTGAAGGCCGCGCGGCCGGTCCGTACCGGTGCGGCCGACGCGGCGGTCGACACCCCCGCCGACGCCCTCGCCGAGGCCCCCGTCGACGCCCTCGCCGACGCCGGAACCGAGTCCGGTGACGGGCCCGGCGACGACTCGGGTACCGGCGCCGCCGACGGCGATCCCGTACGCGCCGCCCAGCTCGCCCGTCAGCGGGCCGCCAAGGACAAGACCGCCACACTGCGGGAGCGCGACGCCGACCGCGAGCGCAGCGGGCTGCGCCGGTCGGTGCTCGCCGAGACCATCGTGGCCGTCGTGCTCCTCGCGGTGGCCACCGTGCTCAGTGGCACCCAGCCCGGCCGGGCCGAAACCGAGCAGGCGAAGGCCCCGGCCGCAACCCCCGGCGACCAGCTGAACGTCGACCCGGTGAGCGTGCTGATCCCCTACAACACGGGTCCCAAGAGCGGTCGCGGCAAGGCCGTGGTGATGATCGAACCCGCGCTGCCGGGTGACAACGCGCTGCACGTCTTCACCACCGACCTGGCCGACCGTCCCGTGGACGTGCCCGAGGTCAAACTGTCGCTGACGCTCAAGGGCAAGGGGATCGGGCCGCTGCGCATCCCGCTCGAGCGCCTCTCGACCGGGCACTGGAGCGCCAAGACCGTCCAGCTCCCCATGGCCGGCACCTGGCAGCTCTCCCTGACCGTACGAACCTCCGACATCGACCAGGTGACGGAGACCAGGAACGTGAAAGTCGCTCAATGACCACAGAGCAAGCACCCTCGTCCGGCATCTCCCGACGGCGTCTGCTGGGCTCGGCGGGCGCCGCCGGAGCGGCCGGACTGGTCGCCGGCGGAGCCGCCGGAGCCTACGCGTCCGAGGCGACGCGGGAGGCACCCGCCCCCCTCAGCTCGCTGGGCGCCACCGCCGTGCCCTTCCACGGCAGGCGCCAGGCGGGCATCACCACCCCCCTCCAGGCCCACGGCCATCTCCTCGCCTTCGACCTGGCGCCCGGTGCGAACCGTAAGGCGGCCGCCGCACTGCTGCGCCGCTGGTCGCGGACGGCCAAGGAGCTGATGGCGGGCGAGGCCCCACCGGACGACACGGGGATCGCGCTCGACGCCGGTCCCTCGTCCCTTACGGTCACCTTCGGCTTCGGCCGGACCTTCTTCGGCAAGGCGGGGGTCGAGGACCGGCTGCCGGAAGCACTCGCCCCGCTCCCCGACTTCGTCTCGGACGCGCTCGATCCCAAGCGCAGCGACGGCGATCTGTGGATCCAGATCGCCGCCAATGACGCGCTGGTCGCGTTCCACGCGCTGCGCGCCCTGCAGCGCGAGACCGCGGACACGGCCCGGCCGCGCTGGCAGATGAACGGCTTCAACCGGTCTCCCGGTGCCACCGGCCGCCCCATGACGACCCGCAACCTCATGGGCCAGATCGACGGCACCAACAACCCGAAGCCGGCCGACGACGACTTCGAGCGGCGGATCTTCGTACCGGAGAGGGGCGAGCCCGCGTGGATGGCGGGCGGTTCCTACGCGGTCGTCCGGCGCGTCCGGATGCTGCTGGACTCCTGGGACCACCTCTCCCTGGAGCGGCAGGAGAAGGTGGTCGGCCGCCGTAAGTCCGACGGTGCCCCGCTGTCCGGCGGCACCGAGAGCACCCCGGTTCAGCTCGACAAGGTCGACAAGAACGGTGCGCTGGCCATCGCGGGCGCCGCCCACGTACGGGTCGCGGCGCCCGCGTCCAACCAGGGCGCCGCGATGCTGCGCAGGCCCTTCTCGTACCACGACGGCTTCCGCGACGACGGGGCGCCGGACGCCGGGCTGCTTTTCATCGCCTGGCAGGCGGACCCGATGAAGGGGTTCGTGCCGGTGCAGCGGAAGCTGGACCTGGGCGACGATCTGTCGCGGTTCCTGCGGCACGAGGCCAGCGCGCTGTTCGCGGTGCCTCCGGGCTGCGCCCCGGGGGAGTACGTGGGTCAGGCACTCTTGGAGGCATAGGAAAGGGGACGAGCCGCCCCGGAGCATCGCGTCCAAGGGGTGTCCGTACGGGTGTCCACCATGCGGGTCGGAGGCCCCGGCCGACGCGGGTATCGTGGCGGTCTCGTCTGATCACAGGGAGCGACCGTGATGTCGGCCAGCCGCTATGCCTACCTCGGCCCCGAGGGCACCTTCACCGAGGCCGCGCTGCGGTCCATGCCGGAGGCCGCCACCCGGGAGCTGGTGCCGATGGTCTCCGTGCCGGTGGCGCTCGACGCGGTGCGCTCCGAAGCCGCGGCCGCCGCCCTGGTGCCCATCGAGAACTCGGTCGAGGGCGGGGTCACCGCGACCCTCGACGAGCTCGCCACCGGCGAACCGCTGATGATCTACCGCGAGGTGCTGCTGTCGATCAGCTTCGCGCTGCTGGTGCGGCCGGGCACCGCGATCGCGGACATCAAGACGGTGACCGGGCATCCGGTGGCCCAGCCACAGGTGCGCAACTGGCTGGCGGCGAACCTCCCGGACGCCCTGTGGGAGTCGGCCGCCTCGAACGCGGACGGGGCGCGGCTGGTCCAGGAGGGGCGGTACGACGCGGCGTTCGCGGGTGAGTTCGCGGCGTCCAGGTACGGTCTGGAGCCGCTGGTCAGCGACATCCACGACGCGCAGAACGCGATGACCCGCTTTGTGCTGGCCGGCCGCCCGGCCCGGCCCGCCGCCCGGACGGGCGCCGACAAGACGTCCGTGGTGATCTGGCTCGGTGACGACCACCCGGGCGCACTGCTGGAGCTGCTGCAGGAGTTCTCCGCGCGCGGGGTCAACATGATGCGGATCGAGTCGCGCCCGACCGGCGAGGGCATCGGCCGCTACTGCTTCTCGGTGGACTGTGAGGGGCACATCACCGACCGGCGGGTGGGCTCGGCCCTGATGGGGCTGAAGCGGATCTGCCCGAAGGTGCGGTTCCTGGGCTCGTACCCCCGGGCGGGTGTGACGGCCGATGACATCGCGCCGCTGCGGCACGGGACGTCGGACGAGGCGTTCATGGAGGCGGCGGAGTGGCTGGCCCGCTGCCAGGACGGCCGGGCCTGAGCCGGACGCCGGGGGCGCAGTGGGCGTCAACAGAATCGCTGCGAAAAAGTTATCCACAGGCTGATGCCTCACGCTGGGGATAAGTCGACAACCTCAATCCGGCACAGCGGGCACATTACGACTTTCTCCGCATTCATCACCATCGTCGGACATCACTCACTTGTCACCCCAATTCGCTCGACCAACTCTTTGGAGTGAGGGATTCCTCTCTTGTGGAGTGTGTGAACGCGGCTTGACAGGGGAATCCATCGCCGAGCATCTGGGCGGCCTTAACGATCACTGCTGCATCCACAGATCTCACACACAGCCTGTGGATAACTTCGGGGATTCCCCCATGCCTGTGGACAACCAACCGCCAACTCACCCTGTGCACAAGGGAAGAAGGTCGACTCGGCGCTGCCTCTTTGCCCCTTTTCGGGGATTGCGGAAGCATTCCTTGACGGCGGCCGTCACAGGAATTCCCCGGTTTACCCACAGCCCCAAAAGGGGGCAAACTGGGACGCAAAGGAATATCGCGTCGAGCACCCGAGGTCACACCGGTAACCTGGGGGGGTGATTGACCTTCGCCTGCTCCGTGAGGACCCCGATCGTGTGCGCGCCTCCCAGCGCGCTCGTGGAGAGGACGTCGACATCGTCGACGCGCTCCTGACCGCCGACGAGCGGCGCAGGTCCTCCAGTGTCCGCTTCGACGAGCTTCGCGCCGAGCAGAAGGCGCTCGGCAAGCTCATCCCCAAGGCCTCCGGTGACGAGAAGGCCGAGCTGCTGAAGAAGGCGGGCGAGCTCTCCGCCGCCGTCAAGGCGGCCGACGCCGAGCAGGACGTGGCCGCCGAGGAGACCCAGCGGCTCCTGCTCCAGCTCGGCAATCTGGTCCACCCCGAGGTCCCGGTCGGCGGCGAGGACGACTTCGCCGTCCTGGAGACCGTCGGCACCCCGCGCGACTTCGAGGCCGAGGGCTTCGCGCCCAAGGACCACCTGGAGCTCGGCGAGCTGCTCGGCGCGATCGACACCGAGCGCGGCGCCAAGGTCTCCGGCTCCCGCTTCTACTACCTGACCGGCATCGGCGCCCTGCTGGAGTTCGCGCTGGTGAACGCGGCGATGGCGCAGGCCACCGCGGCGGGCTTCACCCCGATGCTCACCCCGGCGCTGGTCAAGCCCAAGGCCATGGAGGGCACCGGCTTCCTCGGCCAGGCCGCCGAGGACGTCTACCACCTCGACAAGGACGACCTCTTCCTGGTGGGCACCTCCGAGGTGCCGCTGGCCGCGTACCACATGGACGAGATCCTGGAGGCGGACCAGCTGCCGCGGCGCTACGCCGGGTTCTCCTCCTGCTTCCGCCGCGAGGCCGGGTCGTACGGCAAGGACACCCGGGGGATCTTCCGGGTGCACCAGTTCGACAAGGTCGAGATGTTCGTCTACACGACGCCGGAGGAGGCGGAGGCCGAGCACCAGCGGCTGCTGGAGTGGGAGAAGCAGTGGCTGACCTCGCTGGAGCTGCCGTTCCGGGTGGTCGACCTGGCCTCGGGTGACCTGGGTTCGTCGGCGACGCGGAAGTTCGACTGCGAGGCGTGGATCCCGACGCAGGGCAAGTACCGCGAGCTGACCTCGACCTCCAACACCACCGAGTTCCAGTCGCGGCGGCTGTCGGTCCGGATGCGCGAGGGCAAGCGGGTCCGTCCGCTGGCCACGCTCAACGGCACGCTGTGCGCGATCACCCGGACCATCGTCGCGATCCTCGAGAACCACCAGCGGGCCGACGGCTCGGTGCGGGTGCCCGAGGCGCTCCGGCCGTTCCTCGGCGGGCGCGAGGTCCTGGAACCGGTCACCCGGTGAGCGGCGGCGACGACCTTCCGTACCGCCTGGTCGCGACCGATCTCGACGGGACACTGCTGCGCCCCGACCACACCGTCTCGGCGCGGACCCGTGACGCGCTCACCGCGGCCACCGCGGCGGGCGCCGCGCACATCGTGGTCACCGGGCGGACCGTCCCGGTGGCCCGGCACATACTCGACGACCTCGGCTACGAGGGGCTCGCGGTGTGCGGCCAGGGCGCCCAGCTCTACCACGCGGGTGAGCACCGGCTGCTGACCTCCGTCACGCTGGACCGCCAGGTGGCGCTGCTGGCGCTGGAGAAGATCGAGGCGGAGATCGGTCCGCTGTTCCTGGCCGCGGCCCGCGACGGTCTGGACGGCGAGGTGCTGTTCGGCGAGGGGTACCGGATGGACCACGAGGGGATGTCCCTGGTGCCGTTCACGGAGCCGGCCGAGCTGTGGTCGCAGCCCATCAACAAGCTCTACATCCAGCACGCCGAGCTGGGTGACGACGCGCTCGCGGACGCCGCCCGGACCGCCGCCGGGGGCCTGGTCGGGGTGACGATGGCCGGCACCGGGCTGGTGGAGCTGCTGCCGCTGGGGCTGACGAAGGCCACGGGTCTGTCGCTGGCCGCGCGCCGGCTGGGGATGACCGCGGACGACGCGATCGCCTTCGGCGACATGCCCAATGACATCCCGATGTTCGACTGGGCGAAGCACGCGGTCGCGATGGCCAACGCGCACCAGAACCTCAAGGCCGTCGCCGACGAGATCACCGCGTCCAACACGGAGGACGGCATCGCCGTGGTGCTGGAGCGGCTCTTCCCGGCGGCGGCGACGAGCGGCTGAACCGGCCGGACGCCGGTGCGGCCGCCTCGACGGACCGCCCGGCATCCGGGCTCGGCAGCGGGGATGGTCAGCCTCAGCCGAAGATCTTGACCGCCTGGTAGTACGTCCAGGCCGTGCCGTTGCACGACGTCTTGGTGGCACCGCTGTAGGCGTTGCACACACGCTTCAGGTCCTCGTAGAAGGCGCTGTCGATGCGCGCCTTGTTGGCGTCGAAGATGCCCATCGCCTTGTGGTTGCGGTAGCCGAAGTCATGGCGCGCGCAGGCGGTCTGGAAGGGGAAGCCGAACGGGTTGTCGGGGGAGCTGCTGCAGTAGTCGGTGGACCAGTCGAACTGGTAGGCGGACCAGGCACCCTGGTTGTTCCGTGCCGCGAGCCAGGTGTTGTAGCTGCTGGCGCTGGTCTGGGTCCAGCTGGCGAGCACCTGCCGCTTGTCCGCGGGGACCGCCTGGGCGGGTGCGGCCAGGGCGATGGTGGCGGCCGCGGTGACGGCTGTGGCGGCGAGACTCGTGACGAGGCGACGCATTCGGGTTCCCTCCGTTTTTACGCCTGACACCCCCTCAAAGGCTCATGGCGAAGGGAGGGGGCGGCGCGGTGTGATCCAGCGCACGCCAAGAGTTCGCCAGGTCCCTGACAACCGTCAAGATCTACATCGACGTAGAGATGAACAGAGTTCGACCACCAGAGTTTCGGAGTTTTCTCCAACTACCGCAGGTACGCGGGCCGTTCAGGAAGCACGCCAGGGGATCCGGGAGGGAGGGGTGAACCGCGGCCCCGGACCCTTGACCCTGCGGAGGATCGGGGAGGTCTCCATGTCCCGCACGGAGGTCAGCTCGGCGATACGGGTCGTCAGATAGGTGTAGAGGGCCGGTACATCGGCGCAGACCACGGTCGCCAGCAGATTCTTCGTCCCGGTGGTCGCACATGCGAATGCCACCTCGGGGTGGTTCGCGAGCGTCTGCCCGGTGGCGGCGAGCTCCGACGGCCGTACCGACAGCCATATCGCGGTGGTGACGTCCTGGCGGAACAACCGGTGGGAGTAGTCGACGTCGAAGTACAGGGTGCCGTCGGCGCGCAGATCTGCCAGTCGGCGGCGCACCGTGGACTGCGACCAGCCGGTGGCGGCGGTCAGTTCGGCCAGCGGCGCCCGCCCGTCCCCCGCGAGGACGTCCAGCAGCTTGCGGTCCTCGGCACTCACCGGCCCGCGCGGGCCCTTCGACCGGTCCGGGGCGGGCGGACGCAGCCGCGCGATCTGCTCGGCCGTCAGCGCGTCGGACTTGTTGACCAGGCTCCGCTCCCCACCGAAGAACTCATGCAGCACGCAGTGGGCGCTCACCCCCACCACCCGTGGCGTCTGCGGGAGTTTGCGCAGCAGCAGGGCGTCGCTGTCCTGGCCGGACGTGGCCCGGGTCGACGCGGAGACCTCGGTGCCGTCGGAGAGCACATGCACCCAGGAGGTGTCGGTCCGCCGGGCCAGCGCCTCGGCCACCGGCAGGGCGGCGTCCGGCAGGCACCGCACCCGCACCATCCAGACCACATCACCGACCGCCGCCGGGTCGGTGAGCCCCAGCACCCGGAGCGCGCCGGTGGTCCGCAGCCGGGTGTAGCGGCGGGCCACGGTCTGGTCGGAGACGCCCAGCACCTCGGCGAGCCGGCTGAAGGGGGCCCGGCCGTCGAGCTGAAGGGCGTGCACCAGCGCCCGGTCCAGGTCGTCGTACGCGTCGGATTCCACCGCACCACGCTAGCGGGTGTCGGATATCGCCGCCGGGGCGCGGGTGGCTGGAGGAACGGCCAGGTCGAGAACGACCGTAAGGGCCGCGGGATCGCCATCGGGGCCGGTCCGCCTCCATCCCTTTGTCGGATGCGCCGAACCACGGAGTCAGTCATGCGCAGATCATGGTGGCCGCTCGCCGCCATCACCCTCGGCAACTTCATGCTGTTGATAGACGTCACGATCGTGAACACCGCGCTGCCCCAGGTGGCACGGGGGCTGGACGCGTCCTTCACCTCCCTCCAGTGGGTGATGGACATCTACGCGCTGGCGCTGGCCGCGCTGCTGATGGTGGCCGGATCGGCGGCGGACCTCTTCGGACGGCGGCGGCTGTACCTCGTCGGCCTCGCGGTGTTCGCGATCTCCTCCCTGGTCTGCGGTCTGGCACCGGACGCCGGGGTGCTGATCGCGGCCCGCGCCGTGCAGGGGGTGGGGGCCGCGGCCATGTTCGCCACCAACACCCCGCTGCTGATGGCCACGTACTCCGGCCGCGACCGCGGAATCGCCTTCGGCGTGTGGGGCGGTACGAGCGGGGCGGCCGCGGCGGTCGGCCCGGTGCTGGGCGGGGTGCTGACCGAGTATGTCGACTGGCGCGCGATCTTCCTGGTCAATCTGCCGCTGACGGCGATCGCGGTATGGATCACGGTCCGTTCCATCGAGGAGTCGCGCGGCACGGCCGGGGTGCGCATCGACTGGCCGGGCGCCGCCTCGTTCACGGTGTGCGCCGGGGCGCTGACGTACGGGCTGATGCGCGGCGGCGAGGAGGGCTGGGCCGACACCGGCACGGTCACCGCGCTGGTGGCGGCCGCGGCCGCGCTGATCGCCTTCGTCCTGCTGGAGCGCGGGAAGCGGCAGCCGCTGCTGGACCTGGGGCTGATGCGCCGCCCAACGTTCGCGGTGCTCATGGCTGCGGCCCTGCTGCTCCAGGCGGCGGCCTTCCCGTACCTCACCTACGCCGGGCTGTGGCTGCAGTCGGTGCTGGACATGAGCCCGGTGCAGGCGGGGCTCGCGGTGACGCCGATGGCGGGCGTCTCGCTGGTCGTCGGCGCGGCGGGCGGACGACTGCTGGACCGGGTCGCCCCCGGGCGCGCGCTCGGCGGCGGACTGCTGCTGGTGGGCACGGGGGCACTGGTCAACGCGGCGATGGTGACCCCGGACGCGGACTGGACCGCCTTCGTCCCCGGCCTGGCCCTCGCCGGTCTGGGGATCGGCCTGGCCATGCCGGTGCTGGTCTCGGCCGCCCTCGGCTCGGCCCCGCCGGAGCGGGCGGGCATGGCCAGCGGCGCGGTGAACACCTTCCGGCAAATGGGCTACGCGCTGGGGATCGCCGTCCTGGGCACGGTGTTCGCGACACGGGTGCGGGACATGGTGGACGGCGGCGACACCGTCCCGGCCCGCGCGGCCGGGCAGGCCGCCGAGGCCATCAGCGGCGGCCACGCCGACGCCGTGATCGCCGCCGCGCCCCCGGCCCGGGCGGACGCGGCGCGTGCCCTGGTCCACGAGTCGTTCGCGGCCGGTCTCGACCGCATCTGCGTCATCGCGGGCATCGCGGCCCTGGTGGCGGGCCTCCTGGTCCTCACCGTCGTCCGCGGCGGCCCCGGCGGCACGCCCCCGAAGCCGACCCCCGAGAAATCCCCGCCGGAGCCGGTCCACGCCTGAGCGGTGGCCGACGCGGTACGACGAGGGGCGGGCGCCCGCCGGCGCCCCCCCCCGCCCCCGGTTCGTGTTGGCCGCGGGGGTGGGGGGCGTGCGGGTGCGGGCTCCGGACGACCGCGGCGGTCAGTGTGCCCGGCAGCGGGTCGAGATCGTCGAGGAAGCGGCCCCGGCCGGTGAGCAGTGCGGGGTCCTCGATCCGTGCGGTCGGCCGCCCCGGCCGTTCCGTGGTCGCGGTCACGTGGTTCACCTGTCTGTCGCGGTGTCGCTGTCGGCCAGCGGGTGGTAGTCGCCGGAGCTCAGCCGACGGCGGAGGATCTTGCCAGCGCCCGACTTCGGGATTTCCTCGACGGCGATGAGCCGCTTGGGGCGTTTGAGGGACGGCAGTCCGGAGCCTTCGCGCACATAGGAGCGGAGCTCGGTCAGCGCGTGGTCGGGGGTCGTTCCGCTCTCGGGGACGAAGAAGGCGGTGGCGGCCTGCCCCCAGCGGTCGTCGGGGAGGCCGACGACGACGACTTCGCTGATCACCGGACAGCCGATCAGCTTGTCCTCGATCTCGTCCGGATAGATGTTCTCGCCCCCGGAGTTGATCATGTCGTCGACGCGTCCGGTGACCCACAGGTCGCCGTCCTCGTCGGCCACGGCGAGGTCACCGGGGAAGTACCAGCCACCGCGGATCGACTCGGTGTTCGCGTCCGGCCGGTGCCAGTAGCCGGCGAAGGCGTCCGGGTTGCGCATGGAGACGGCGATCTGTCCCTGCTCGCCCGGCGCCACCTCGGCATCGGGCGGGGCGTCCGGGAACGGCTCCACCAGGCGGACCCGGGAGAAGACCCCCGCGCGGCCCGCACATCCCGGCTTCGCGATGACGTCGGTCCCGACGGTGAAGGTGTAGATCTCGGTGGATCCGAAGTGGTTGACGAAGGACTCCGGCCGCAGCGTGTCCACCAACTGCCGCACCAGCGTCGGAGTCATCGAAGCGCCGGCGTAGGCCAGCTTGCGCACGGATGTGGCCTGCCCCAGGCGGCCGGTGCGCAGCAGCGACCAGTAGATGGTGGGCACCAGATAGAGCGAACTGATCTCCTCATGGGCGATGAGGTCGAGGATTTCCTCGGCGTCGAACCTCGTCTGGGGAACCCAGGTGCCCGCGGCGACAACGGTGGCGATGAGGGTGCGCAGTCCCATGGTGTGGAACAGCGGCATCACGCCGAGCGTCGTGTCGAAAAGTGACTGTCCGCTCTGCAGCAGGTGGGCGACCGAGGCGTGGAACTCGGCGCCGTGGGTGCGCGGCACACCCTTGGGCCTGCCGGTGGTCCCCGAGGTGTACAGCATGACGCTGATGTCCTGCTCGGACACCCGGACGTCGAGCGGTCCGTCCGGCTGGTCGCGCGCCAGGCGCTCGATGGTCGCCTCGGCCGGGTCGCCCGAGCGGATCCACGGAACCGCCTCGACGGAAGCGAGCGCCTCCTGTGCGAGAGCCGAGGTGGCGTCGTCGGCGATCACCAGCGCCGGCTCCGCGTCGGATATGCAGCAGGCGAGTTCCGAGGGGCCGAAGCGGAAGGACAGGGGTACGGAGACGGCTCCCAGCTTCTGCGCCGCCAGATGGAGGCTGGCCAGTGGTTCGCCTCCGGCGCTCAGGAGCACCACCCGCTCCCGCGGCCGGACACCGAGCCCGGCCATCGCCCGTGCCAGCTGATTGGTGTGGCCGTCCCACTGTCCGTACGTCATCGGGGTCCTGCCACCGACAGCCCGGCGACGCGGATGGCGCTCGGCTGTCCAGCGCAGAACCGTGCTCAGATCCATCGCGGTCCTCTCCATTCCCCATGCGCCTGCCGGCGCTCGGCGGAAGCTTCCCGATCTCATGGTGCGAGCCGCACCGTATGATTCAGACCATCGTGGGATGGGAAGCTACGCCGCCCTGAGGAAGGTGTCAACGGTCCGGAGAAGACGACGACCGCGCCGCCCGTGCTTCCGGGCATACAAATGAGGCCGCCACGCCCGGCGGGCGTGGCGGCGTGTCACTGTGCTGCCGGTTTTACCGGGCCGTCGGCCGCCTCTTCATGGACGAGAACTCACCGCGCTCGACGCGTTCCTGGACACCGCGCCAGAACTCGCGGGCCGCGTATTCCATGCCCAGGCCGAGCTCGAGGGTGACCATACGGCTGGCGACCTCTTCGATCCCGCCGTAACGGCGCTGCATCTCCTCGTACTCCGCGATGCGCCGCTCGTGCTGCTCGATCTGGTCCCGGGCGAGGCGCGCCACGTCGTCCGGCTCCGCCAACTCGTTGAAGAAGAGCTTGATCTCCGCGATGTCGCGCAGTTCGAAGTGCTCCTTGACCGGCTCGGCCAGCCAGTCCCGCAGCGCGGCGTCACCCGCCTCGGTGATCGTGTAGATCTTGCGCCGCCGCCCGGTGTCCTCCTCGTGCACGTCCAGAAACCCGGCCCCCTGAAGCCTCTTGGGCTCCGCGTACAGCTGAGCGTGCGGGAAGTTCCAGAAGTAGCCCACAGACCGGCCGATCGCGCGCTTGAGGTCGTAGGGGGTGGATGGGCCACGCATGGCGATCATCCCGAGAACCACGTACGACGTCGTCGAGAGCCGGAATGCTGACATGGTCCGAAGCGTACCGTGGCGCCTGGGGCCCTATCGCTTCGGCGTGGGAAAGCGGCAGTTCACGACCAACGCCCCGCCATGTTCGCCCGGCATCGCCGCCTGCGGAGGCGGGCGGGCACCGGCATGGCGGGGCGCGGGGGTCGGCGGTGTGCGGTGCCGGGGCGGCACGAGCGCATCCCGCCGCCGGTTCAGCTCCCGGGCGTGAGCTCGAGGGTGTCGAGCACTCCGTACACCCCGAGGAAGGCGATCGCCACACTGCTGAGGACGAGGGCGGCGGTCAGCCAGGGGTTGGCGCGGAAGCGGGGCGGGACGCCGGTGTAGCGCAGGCGCCAGACCGCGACCACGACCGCGAGCAGGAAGATGCCACCGCCGATGCCGCCGATCTGCACCATCAGGACCGGGGACTGCACCCACAGGAAGATGCACATCCACACCGGGGGCAGACAGCAGGTGAGGATGCGGATGGTGCGCGTGCGCACCCGCATGTCCTTCCAGTCGATCACTCCGAGCAGACCGAGGGTGTTGGTCCACAGGCGGGGAACGCTGGCCGACGAGGCGACGGTGACCGAGAAGAGGACGGCGATCGCGCCGCCCAGGAACAGGTACTCCGCCCAGGGGCCGAGCGTGTCGGTGTAGATGTGCGACAGCGTGGTGATCATGTCGTTGCCCTCGGGCACCAGGCCCTGTGGGTGGAGCACCGAGGCGCCGATCACGTAGAAGGACAGCGTGCAGATGGTGCACACGACCCAGGAGACGCCCACGTCGAGCCGCATGACCTTGAGCCAGCCCTCGGCCCGCCGGGCGCGCTGCTCACTGCCGTCGTCGGGGCCGGTCCAGCGGGCGTAGCCCTTCTCCATGCACCAGTAGGTGTACGTCGTCATCTCGTCGGCGCCGACACCGGTGATGCCGAACATGGCGAGCGCGATGCCGACCGTGCCCGCGGGGATCTGGAAGCTCAGCCCGTCGGCGAACTGCTCGGAGCCGTATCCGAAGGCGGTGAACGGCAGGGCGAGGGCCAGGCCGAAGGTGATGATCGTCTTGAGGGTGATGCCGACGATCTCGACCCGCTCGACGACGGGGTACTTGCCCGTCTGCAGGATGAGAATGGCGGCGCCGGTCACGATGATGGCCCAGATCGTCAGCGACGATGTGCTCAGCGAGCCGCCGTGGATCGGCAGCAGGATCGAGCAGGCGGCCGCGGTGCCGCCGATGATGCCGCCGCGCTGGAACATCTTGGCGAAGTCCATGCCGATCCAGAGCCAGTTGATCCAGCTCAGCCGGCCGATCCGGGGGCCGACGTCGCGGAAGCCGTCGAGCGCGGGCCGGCCGTTGAGGATGGTCCAGCGGGCCAGCTCCATCTGCACCCACACCTTGACCGCGGTCGAGACGATCACCAGCCACAGCAGGGCGAACCCGGCCTTCGCACCGAGCGAGGTGGTGGTGATCAGCTCACCGGAGCCGACGACGGCGGCGGACAGCACGAGCCCGGGGCCGAGGTGGCGCAGTCGGCCGCGGAACGTCTCGGGGGCCGGACGGGCGTCTTCGGCGCGCAGCGCGTACGGGTCGGTCTGCGCGGGTGGCGGCGCCGCCGTGGCGCCGTCGGTCGTGGTGGACATAGCGGGTCCTTAGAGGATCTTCCGGCGCCGTCGCCGGTATCCGGAATGGGGACAGGGTTCGTGTGGGGGCGTGTTGTGGCGCCGTGTGCCGCCGCGTCTCAGCGCGCTGGGTGGTGCGGCTGCTCACCCGCCAGTACGCGGACGATGTCCTCGGCCACCATCGCGCCCATGGCCTGGTTGGCCTCGGGTGTGCAGGCGGCCATATGGGAGGTGAGGAGGGTGCGCGGGGCCTCGCGCAGCGGGTGGTCGGCGGGCAGCGGCTCGGTGCTGAACGCGTCGAGGGCCGCGGCCCCCAGATGCCCGGAGCCGAGCAGGTCGGCGAGCGCGCGTTCGTCGATGAGGCCGCCGCGCGCGGCGTTGACCAGGATCGCGCCCGGTTTCATCGCCGCCAGGCGGGAGCGGTCGAGCAGCGGAGTGCCGGACGGGTCGGGCGGCGTGTGCAGGCTGACGGCGTCGGCGCGCTCCAGCAGGGCGTCGAGCGCGGCCGGTTCGGCGCCGTGCGCGCGGATGTCGGCCCCGGGGACGTACGGGTCGTGGGCGAGCAGCTCCATCCCGAAGGCGCGGGCATAGCCGGCCAGCAGGCGGCCGATGCGGCCGAAGCCGACGATGCCCAGCGTCCTGCCGCGCAGTTCGGGGCCGAACAGCTTCGGCCAGCCGCCCGCCGCCACCGCGGTGTGCGAGGCGGTCAGGGAGCGGGTCGCGGACAGCAGCAGGCCGAAGGTGTACTCCGCCACCGCTCGCGAGTTGCTGCCCGGCGCGCACACCACCGGGATCGCGCGCGCGTGGGCGGCGGCCACGTCGATGGTGTCGACGCCGACACCGTGCTTGGCGATCACCTTGAGGCGGGGTGCGGCATCCATCACCTCGGCGGTGATCGGGTCCATGCCGACGATCAGCGCATCCGCTTCGGCCGCGTACTGAAGGAGCTCGGCGGCGGGCAGCGCCGCGTCCTCGCGGGGGCGCAGGGGCCCCGCTCCGGCCTGCTCCAGGATCTGCCAGGGCCGCGCCGAATGCCGGGCGAAGGTGGGTGTGGTGATGAGCGTGGTCGGCATCAGCGGGCCTCACCGCGTGCCGCCCGGAGGTGGGACGTCGCGATCTGCTGCAGGTGCACGACATCGGCCGCGACCGTAGCGAACGTGAAGCCCTCGGCGAGCCGACGGGCGGCGCTCTCGCCGTCGGCGTTGTGAATGCCGGCCGCGATGCCCACCGCCTCGGCCGCCTTGCGGACGCGGGCGAGGGCCCGCTCGAACTCGTCCTGTACGGCAGGGTCGGTGGACGTCGCGCCGCCGATGGCCAGGCGCAGATCGGACGGGCCGACGTAGACGCCGTCCAGGCCGGGGGTCGCGCAGATCTCCTCGAGGTTGGCCAGGCCGTCGGCCGTCTCGATCATCGCGAGGACGGCGGTCTGGTCGTGCGCGTCGGCCGGGTTCGGGCCGATGCGGAGCTGGGCGCGCATCGGGCCGTACGAGCGGCGGCCCAGCGGCGGGTAGCGGACGGCGGCCACGGCGTCGGCGGCGTCCTGGGCGTTGTCGATCATCGGGACGATCACGGCGCTCGCCCCCGCGTCGAGCGCCTTGCCGATGTAGGTGAGGTCATTGGCCTCGACGCGCACCATGCCGACGGCGGTGCTGCCCTTGGTGTCGGTGGCGAGAAGGTTGTTCAGCATGCCCTGGTAGCCGAAGAGGCCGTGCTGGGCGTCGAAGGCCAGGTAGTCGTAGCCGACGCGGGCGAGGCGCTCGGCGGCGACCGGCGAGTCGAGCAGCGACCAGTAGCCGATGAGCTGCTCACGATTGCGCAGTGCGGCGATGAACTGGGCGGAGGTGCGGCCGGTGGCCATGGGTGTCTCCCTTGCGACGTTGCGAGGTGGGCGGCGGGGTCAGCGGTTGTAGGCGGGCATCGGGCCGCGCAGCCGGGCGCCGACCTCGTCGCAGGCGGTCAGGACGTGGGGGGGGGGCGGGGGGCCCGCGCCCCCGCGCCGGCGGCGCGGGCGCCCCGACCCCCCGCGGCGCGGCGCCCTCGCGCCCGCGGTGC
>NZ_JBHYVB010000008.1:74185-91947 GCF_042750115.1 Streptomyces sp. NPDC059455 | reverse complement strand
GCCTGGGGCCGGCCCCGGGGGGCCCCCCCGTGGCGGCGGGGGTTCGGGCCGCCGGGGGCCGGGGGCCCCGGGCCCGCGGCGGCGATGTTGGCCTTCAGATGCTCGATCTTGGAGCCGCCGAGCAGCAGCGCGTCGGTGGAGGGCCGGGACAGCAGCCAGCGCAGGGCCAGGTCGGTCAGCGGCAGGCCCGCCTCGGAGGCGATGCGGGTGAGGTCGGTGACGGCGTGGAACACCTCCTCGTTCCAGTACCGCTCGCGGTACATCGCGGCCACCTTGGAGTCGCCGAAGCGCCCGCCCTCCGGAACCTGATCGAAGCGGTGGCGGCCGGTGAGCAGGCCGCCGCCGAGCGGGTTGTAGACCACCGTGCGCAGTCCGGTACTGGAGGCGAATTCGACGTACTCCTCCTCGATGCGGCGCGCGAGGAGGTTGTGGAGCTGCTGGGCGACGACGGGGCGGGGGGCGCCGACCTCGTCGGCCACGCGGTTCAGCTCGGCGATCTGCCAGGCGGCGAAGTTGGAGACGCCGAGGGCGAGGACCTTGCCCGCCCGTACGAACTCGGCGACGGTCGCCAGGGTCGCGCCGAGCGGTGTCGCGCGGTCCGGCTGGTGCAGATAGAAGAGGTCGACGTGGTCGGTGCCCAGGCGCTTGAGGCTCCCGTCGAGCGCGGCGCGCAGGCCCTCGGGGGAGAGCGGCGCGTGCTCGCCCTGGTCGGGGTGCGGGATACCGGCCTTGGTGGCGAGGACCACCCGGTCGCGGCGGCCGGGCAGCAGCTCGGCGAGGATGCGCTCGCTCTCGCCACCGGCGTAGCCGTTGGCGGTGTCCACGCCGGTGATGCCCGCGTCGAGCGCGGCGTCCACCATCGCGGCGGCCGTCGCGCGGTCGGCGGTGTCGCCGAAGGTCATCGTCCCGAGGACGAGCGGGGACAACGGGACGGGCACATGCGGGAGGGCGAGGCCGACGGTCACGGGTGGGTTCCTTCCGAGGCGGGTGGTGCGGGTGGTGCGTGATGCGGATGGCGCGTGATGCGGATGGCGCGTGGCGCGGGGGTGCGTGGCGCTGGTGGTGCAGATGAGACGGGTGGTGCGGTCGTACTCATAGGCGATCACATGCGTGATGTGCGCATCGCGCATGGCACGATGCGGCCCTGTGGCCCCGGCCGGTCGCCGCGGTGGTTCCCCGCGACGCACCGCGCGGCGGCCGAGTGCGGTGCGATGCGATCTGCTGGGTAAGCCGGTCCGCGTCGCCTCCACGACGGCGACACGGTCCATGGGTGACGGCCGTCGGCGCCATGGGAACGCTCGCACGGTTGCGTAAATCACGCAAGATGTCTCGCGCAGTTCACGCAGACTATGCCATGATCCTCACTGGGCCCGACCGTGTTGTCCATCGACGGTGCCGGGTACTCGCCACCGCGCACCGCCGCCGCACCGCGGCCCCGTCCGGCTGCCACCACGGCAGCCGCCCGAACCTCACCGCCCGCCTCCCGCCGCCCGCCCCCGCCTCCCGCCTAGGAGTTGTTCTGATGCCCACCCCCCTCCCCCTCATCGCCGTCACCATGGGCGACGGTGCCGGTATCGGCCCCGAGGTCGTCGTCGCGGCCCTGCTCGACGACGCCGTCCTGACCCGCTGCCGCCCCGTCGTCATCGGTGACGCGCCGCGGCTGCGCGAGGCCGCCCGTGTCCTCGGCCTGGACTGCGAGATCGCCGCCGTCGACCACCCGCGCGACGCGGAGTTCACACCCGGCCGCGTCAACGTGGTCGACCTCGGGCTGCTCCCCGCCGATCTGCCCTGGGGCAAGCTGTCGCGGTTGGCGGGGGACGCCGCGTACGCGTACATCAGGCGCGCCGCCGAACTCGCCGTGGCGGGCGAGGTGCACGCCATCTGCACCGCACCGCTCAACAAGGAGGCCCTGCACGCCGCGGGCCACCTCTACCCCGGCCACACCGAACTCCTCGCCCATCTGACCGGGACCGAGGAGGTCTCGATGATGCTCTCCACCGAGAAGGTGAAGGTCATCCACGTCACCACGCACATCGGCCTGATCGACGCCGTCAACCGCATCGAGCCCGGCCTCGTCGAGCGCACCGTGCGCCGCGGCCACGAGGCGATGGTCCGCGCCGGCACCCCGAACCCCGTGATCGGTGTCTGCGGCATCAACCCGCACGCCGGCGAGAACGGCCTGTTCGGCTACGGCGAGGAGGACGAGAAGATCGCCCCGGCCCTGGAGAAGCTGCGCACCGACGGCATCGACGCCCGGGGTCCGCTCCCCGCCGACACCGCCTTCTTCCTCGCCTCACGCGGCGACTACGACCTGATCGTGGCGATGTACCACGACCAGGGACACGGCCCGGTCAAGGTCCTGGGCATCGAGGCGGGCGTCAACCTCACCGTCGGCCTGCCCGTCATCCGCACCTCCGTCGACCACGGCACCGCCTTCGACATCGCCGGAACGGGCACGGCGGAAGCGGGCAGCATGGTCGAGGCACTGCGCCAGGCGGCCGAGATGGCCACGGTGCCGGTCACCCCGGCGGCCTGAACCACCGCCTCCGGCAGAGGGCTCGGGTCAGCGGGCGACCGGTGACCGGAACCGGTCGGCGGGCCGCTCGGACAGTCGACTCCGCGTAGTGGCCGAGGTTTCTCGTGAAGACGCCTCGAGTCGACCGCTCCGGAGACATGGTTGTCTCCCTCGGTTGTCAGGCTTGCGCGGTGGGCCGGACGACGACCTCGCTGATGTCGATGCCGGCGGGCTGCTCGATCGCGTAACCGATCGCGGACGCGATGGCCGAGGGCGGGATGGCCATCTCGTCACGCTGTCGGGCTACCGCCGCCGCTGCTTCGGGACTCGCCCCCTTGCCCACGCCCTCGGTGTTGGTGAACCCCGGTGAGACCAGGGTGACCCGCAGATGGGGTCCCGACTCCTGCCGCAGTCCCTCGGTCAGCACCTTCACCGCCGTCTTGGTGGCCGCGTAGACGGCCTGCGGGGATTTCACGACGTAGGCCGCGGTGGAGGCGATGTTGACGAACTGGCCGGAGTTCTGCCGCCGGAAGACGGGAAGTGCCGCACCGATGCCGTTCAGCAGGCCGGTGATGTGCGTCGCGACCATCCCGTCCCAGTCGTCCTGGCGCAGTTCGTCAAACGGTGACACCGCCATCGTGCCGGCGTTGGAGACCAGGACATCGAGCCGGCCGAACCGGTCGACCGCCACGTCCGTCAGGCGCTTGAGGTCCTCGCGGCGCGTCACATCGATGACGGTCCCGACGGCCGAGCCGCCCCGCGCCGTGATCTGGTCCACCACCTCGTGCAACCGGTCTTCCCGTCGGGCCCCGAGCACGAGCCGGGCGCCCTTCTCGGCGAGGTAGGTCGCCGTCGCCGCCCCGATGCCGCTGCTGGCACCCGTGATCGCTACGACCTTGCCTTCGATACCTGACATGACCGACGCCCTCCAAAGGGGATATGCGCAGGTCAGATCATGACCTACAGTAAATGGGGGCTCCCCCGGTTACGCCCAGGCTAACTGGGCGCGCCTCCGCTTAGCAAGGTGAAGTGGACCGGAGAGGAAATGGCGACCGCTGATGGCCGACAGTGCACAACGCCCGTTGCGAGCTGACGCACGGCGCAACAGAGACAAGATCCTCGCGGCCGCGGTGCGCGTGTTCGCCGAGGAGGGGCTGGACGCGCACCTGGAGCACATCGCCAAGGAAGCGGGCGTGGGCAGCGCGACGCTGTACCGGAACTTCGCCACGCGTGAGGCTCTGATCGAGGCGGTCTACCGCAACGAGGTGGCTCAGCTGTGCGACGCCGTCCCCGATCTGCTCGACGAGAAACCGCCCTGCGAAGCCCTGCGCGCCTGGACACGCCTCTTCCTGGACTACGTCACCGCGAAATTCGGCATGGCCGACGCCTTGCGCGCCATCGCCGCCGCGGGAAGCAACCCCTACGGCCACAGCCGGGACATGATCCAGGCCGCCATCACCGCCCTGATGGACGCGTGTGCGGCCGCCGGGACCATTCGCACCGACATCACCCCCACCGACATGGGTGCCGCCCTCGAAGGCATCGCCCTCACTTCGCCCGGGCCCGAACACCGGGACCGGGCCGAACGCCTGCTCGACCTCACCCTGGACGGCCTGAAGGCCCGTTCGTCCTCGGCCTCGACCGCTGGGTGAACCGCGACGGCCGCGCCCCCTTCCGGTGCGGATGCAGTTCGATGGTGAGCGAGGCCGCGGTGAAGACGGAGGAGTAGGTGCCGACCGCCAGGCCGATCAGCAGGGCGAGGGCGAAGTCGGCGAGGGTGTCGTCGGCGAGGACGGCGAGGGCGGTGAGGATGAATGCCGCGCCCATGCCGGTGTTGACGGTACGGGGCAGGGTCTGCAGGATCGCCTGGTTGGTCAGGCGGGGAAGCGGTGTGGTGCGGTCGCGGCCGAGCAGTTCGCGGACGCGGTCGAAGAGGACGACGGAGTCGTTGACCGAGTAGCCGATGACGGTCAGCAGGGCGGCCAGGAAGACCCCGTCGATGGGCTTGCCGAACCAGGCGAAGGCGCCGATGAGGATGACCACGTCGTGGGCGAGCGCGACGACGGCCGCCGTCCCGAAGAACCAGCGGAAGCGGACCGCGAGATACAGCAGTTGGGCGCCCAGTGCGAGGGAGAGGGCGATCAGGGCGTTACGGCGCAGTTCGTCGCCCATGCTGGGGCCGATCAGCTCGTCGCGGATCTTCTTCGTCCCGCCGCCGAGGGCGCCGACGGTTTCGGTGACGGTGGCCTCGTCGGTGTTGGTCAGGTTCTCCGCGCGCACCGTGAGCCCGGTGTCTCCGGAGGACTGCACGACCGCGCGGGGGAACCCGGCGTCGGTGAGGGCGGTACGGGCCCGGTCGGGGTCGACGGGGGTGCTGGTGGCGTACTCGATCAGCCGGCCGCCGGTGAACTCGATGCCGAAGTCCAGGCCGCGCACGAGGATGCCCGACGCGGCCACGACGGCGAGCGCGGCGGAGGCGGCCAGCCAGCGGCGAGGGCGGCGCAGCAGGAACGGGTCGCGGCGCAGCAGCCGGTCGCGGACCCATCCGGTGCTCGCGATGCCGGTGACGCGGGGCCGGCGGAAGACCGCGGGGCGGTTGGCCGCGTACTCGGCCAGCACCCGGCTGATCACCAGGGCGCTGACCATCGAGGCGAGGACGCCGATGGCGAGGGTGATGCCGAAGCCGCGCACCGGGCCGGAGGCGAAGGCGAACATGAGGCCCGCGGCGATCAGTGTCGTGATGTTGGAGTCGGCGATCGCGCTGAGGGCACCGCGGAACCCGGCCTTCAGCGCCGAGCGGAGGCTGGGGCGGCTGCGGGCCGCGTACTCCTCGCGGGCCCGTTCGAAGACCAGGACGTTGGCGTCCACGGCCATGCCGATCGCCAGGACGAACCCGGCGAGACCCGGCAGGGTCAACGTGGCGCCGAGCGCGGCCAGGGCCGCGTAGGAGATGAGGCCGTAGCAGGCCAGCGCCGCGGTCGCGAGCAGGCCCAGGAGCCGGTAGACGGCGATGATGAACAGTGCGGTCAGCGCGGTGCCGATGACGGCGGCCCAGGCCGCGGCCTCGATCGCCGCATCGCCGAGCGTGGCGCCGATGGTGCGCTGTTCGACGGTCTCGACCGGTACGGGCAGGGCGCCACCGGAGATGAGCAGGGCCAGTTCGCGGGCTTCGGTGTCGTCGAAGGAACCGGTGATCTGGGTGGTGCCGCCCGGGATGCCGGTCCCGCACGGTACGGAGGGGTCGACCTGCGGCGAGGAGATGATCTTGTTGTCGAGGACGATGGCGACCCGGCGCTGCGGGTCGCCGGCCGGGTGACAGGCGGCCCGTGCGGTGACCTGCCGCCATCGGTCCTGGCCGGTCTTGGAGAAGTCGACCGTGACATGCCAGCCGGCACCGCCCTGCTGGTCGAAGCGGGCGTCGGCGCCTTCGACATCCCGGCCGGTCAGATCGGCGGCCCGCAGCCGCAGGGGCTGCCCGGACTCGTCCGGCAGAACGCGCTCCTTGGCCGGATCGGCCGGCGGGGAGGCGGTGCCGTCAGCGGTCCCGGCCGGGCCGAGGACCGCGTGGACGGTGAGCTGCGCGGTGCGGCCCAGCACATCGGCGGCCTTCTCCGGGTCATGAACGCCGGGCAGCTCGACGAGGATGCGGTGGTCGCCGGAGCGGACGAGGGTCGGTTCGGCGACGCCGAGCGCGTCGATGCGGCCGCGCAGCACCTCCACGGTGCGGGCGGTGGCCGCGGCGTCGGCGCCGGTGGTGGGGGTGGAGCGGGTTTCCAGCGTGATCTGGGTGCCGCCGCGCAGGTCGAGGCCGAGGCGGACCGGCGTGGTGAGGGCGATGGCCAGCGATCCGGCGATCACGGCGAGGGCGAGCAGCGCACGCACACGCAGGGACTTGTTCCGTTTGTTCTGCCTATTCCGCTTGTTCTGCTTATTCCATTTATCGCGGCGCTTCAACACGAGCCTCCGGCAGGCATGTCGCGGCAGCGGCGCGCGCGGCCGCGACGGAAAAAGGTGATGGGTGGCGTCAGGTACCTGCGGGCGCCGGAGGGGCCCGGCCGCGGTCGTGGGCCGATCGGCCGGGAGAGACGGGTACGTACGCGGAAGGCGCTGAAGCACGGGCGCCGACAGCCGGGGCGGCATCCGCATCGCGGGGGTCGGCGGCGTGGTGATCCGGTGGGCACGGGCGCTCACCGAGGTGGTCGTGCCGGACCCTGACCTGGGCCGCGCAGCCGGCGGCACACGGGTCATCCGCGCGGGGACCGGTGTCCGGGCGCTCGGCGGCCGTGGCCGCCGGGACCGGATGGGGCACCGGACCGGAGGCGGCGCGCGCGGTATCGGCGGGAACCAGCGCCAGCAGGACGACGAGGAGCGCGATGAGCGTTCCCGCGAGCCGGTGACCGGCGGTCGGCCGGTGACCGGCGGTCGGGATGGTGCGGGGTGCTGGGCGCATGATCAGGGGCGGGGCCGGCGTCAGGGCTCGATGAGACCGGCGCGGATGGCGTAGCGGGTCAGCTCCAGCCGGTCGTGCAGACCGAGTTTGTGCAGGAGGTTGGCCCGGTGGCGGTGCACGGTCTTGACGCTGATGAACAGGATCTCGGCGATCTCCTTGGAGGAGTGCCCTTCGGCGACGAGTTTGAGGACCTCCTCCTCGCGAGGGGTGAGGAGCTGGTCGGGGTCCTCCTCGCCGTGGCGGACGCGGTCCAGGTAGTTGCGGATGAGGGCGGTGACCGCGCCGGGGTAGAGGAACGGCTCGTTGCGCATCGCGGCCCGGCAGGCGGCGACCAGGTCCCGGTCGGCGACCGACTTCAGCACATAGCCACAGGCCCCGGCCTTGAGCGCCTGGAACAGGTATTGCTCGTTGTCGTGCATCGTCAGCATCAGGATGCGCAGGCCCGGCTTGAGCGCCACCAGTTCGCGGGTGGTCTGGAGGCCGGTCAGGCGCGGCATGGCGATGTCGAGCACGGCCAGGTCGATCTCCTGGCTCCGGGCCGCCTCGATGGCCTCGGCACCGTCCCCGGCCTCGGCGACGACCTCCAGGTCGGGTTCCCGGTCGAGGATCAGGCGTACGCCACGGCGTACGAGGGCGTGGTCGTCGGCGAGCAGGATGCGGATCGGCGTCGCGGCCGTGGGAGACGGTGTCGAGGCCGCGCTGGGTCCGGGCGGGGTCGGATCGGGCATGGTCAGAGCTGCTTCCTGGGGGCGGGTGTGATGAGGCGGATCCGAGTGCCGGTGCCGGGCGTCGAGGTGATGTCCAGGGTGGCTCCGGCGAGCAGGGCCCGTTCGCGCATGCCGCGGATCCCGGCGCCTTCGCAGGCGGCCTCGATACCGCGGCCGTCGTCGGCGATCTCCAGCACCACCGCCTCGCCGACCCGGTGCAGGCTCACCTCGATCTGCCGCGCGTCCGCATGGCGGGCCGCGTTGGTCAGGCTCTCCTGAGCCACCCGGTACAGCACGAGTTCGCTCTCCTGGTCGAGGGTCGGCAGGTCGGCGTCGAGGCGGCGCACGACACGCAGCCCGGTGTGGGTGGCGAAGTCCTGCGTGAGCGAGGTCAGTGCGCTGACCAGGCCCAGGTCGTCCAGGACGCCGGGCCGCAGGCGGCGCACCAGGCGGCGGACCTCGTCCAGGCTCTCCCGGGTGATCTCCTGGGCCTGCTGGAGGTCCTCGCGCAGCGGCTCGGGGGCGTCGTCCGCGGTGCGCTTGAGCACCAGCAGGATCGCGGTCATGCTCTGCCCCACCTCGTCGTGCAGTTCCTGGGCGATGCGGCGGCGTTCCGCCTCCTGGGCCAGCAGCGCCCGGGCACTGGATGTGGCGCGTTCGTGCTCCAGCCGGTCGAGCATGGCGTTGAAGGTGCGGATCAGCTCGGACACCTCGCTACCGCCGCGGGCGCCGGGCACGGGCAGCCGCTGGCCCGGGCGCAGCAGGTCGACGGTGGTCATCAGCCTGGTCAGCCGGTCCAGCGGGGCCAGGCCCCAGCGCAGCAGGGTGCCGTTGGCGACCAGCATGACGGCGAGACCGCCGACCAGGATGATCGCCTCGGTCAGCAGCACCGGCACGGAGACGGTCACCGGCGCCCACAGCAGCAGCGCCGTGGCGGTGCCCAGCACCAGGGCGTTGAGCCCGAAGATCCGCCAGAACAGCGACACCGGGGAAACTCCTCCTTCTGTCCTTCTGCGCTCCGTGTGTGATCAGCTCTACTGTCGCTCATCGCCCCCGGGCGGAGCCGCCGCGACTGATCACGACCGAGCCTGACACAGCCTGCCTCCCGCACCGCGCGCGGTCGATGGGGTCCGTTCCCCATATCCGAGGTCATCGGGTACCCATGCGCCGTTCCCCGCCATCGCTCCGTGGTCACCGCTGTCCCGGGCAAATGGGGTCCGCGCCCGATGGGCTTCCGACGCCGAGTCGAGCAGAGTCGAAGAAGATCGAGCCGTCCGGTACGGCCAGTGCTCGCGGTCGTGGAGACCGCGGTCGGCGCAACCGGGCGGCCGCTGCCGCGCGTAGCGCGCCTCCAAGACACGTAGCGCGCCTCCAAGACACGTAGCGCGCCCCGAGACGCGTAGCGCGCCTCCGAGAAAGGACCTCACCGTGCCGCTCGACACCGCCCAGACCGGCCCCCGCCCCGGGCGGCTGACCTCCCATGAGGCCCGCCAGCGCCTGGAACACGCCCGCAACAGCCGCCTGGCTCAGCTGCGCGCCCTCGACGAGAGCGTGCAGAGCACGGACGCGCATCTGGTGTCCGCGCAGAGGGAGGCGATCCAGCGGGTCCTCACCGAGATCGACGAGGCGTTCGCCCGCGTCGACGACGGCACGTACGGCACCTGCCGGGGCTGCGCCAAGCCGGTCCCCGCCGAACGCCTGGAGATCCTCCCCTACACCCGGTACTGCGTCGCCTGCCAGGGCCGCGCCACCGCCTGACCCGCCCCATCCGACCCGTCTTCGTCTCCGCCCTGCTCAAAGGGGTGAAGTGGTGAACCACCGAACCATCGGCGACCGTGCCACGCACCTGTCGCCAGAGGACCTTGCCGCACTGCGGGAGAGCCTCCACGAACAGCGCCTGTTCCGCCAGGATCAGTTGCGGCAGATCGCCGCGCCGCCCCGCGCCGAGGACCTGCTCCGGCGCCGCTCCGCGGCACAGGCCGAAGTGCACGTCAAGGTCGCCGCCTCCGCGCGCATGGTCCTCGCCGATGTGGAGGCGGCACTGCGACGCATCGCCGAGGGCCGCTACGGCATCTGCCACCTGTGCCGTCGCCCCGTCGAACGGGAACGACTGTTGATCGTTCCGCAGGCACGCTACTGCGCACGGTGCCAGCAGGTGCGGGAGGCCGGACGATGAGCGTCCTCCGTCGCTTCCGGACCGGCTCCCCCGCCGGGCACCGGCACCGGCCCTGGCCGTCGTGCCGGCACTGCTGCGGCCTCGCCCTCGACCTGGGCAGCGCCCGCACCCGCGCCTGGATCGCCGGCCGTGGCCTGATCCTCGACGTACCCACCATCACCTTCCCCGGCGCCGGGGCGGTGTACCCGATCCAGCGCGGCGCCATCGTCGACGTTCCGGGCACGGCCCGGATGCTCGACCGGCTGCTCAGTCACCGCCTGCCCCGCCTCACCCGCCCGCTGGTGGTGGTCACCGCACCCGTGCTGGACGGCCCCGCCTACCGGGAACGGGCCCGCACCGCCGTGGAAGTGCTGCGCCCGCGCGCGGTCCTGACCGTCCCGGCCGCACGCGCCATCGCCCTGGCCGCGAACGCCGACCTCTCCCTGCCGCTGCTCGTGGTGGACGTCGGCGCCCACCTCACCGAGGTGGTCCTCCTCCTCGACGGCCTGGTCCTCGACGCCCGCCGCACCGCCCTGGGCACCGCCGACCTCGCCGGTACCGGCACCACTGCGGAGATCAGCGAAGCCATCACCACCATGATCACCTCAATGCTCCGGCAGGACCGCACGTCCCTCACCGCCGAGGCCCTGGCCCGGGGAGCCCTCCTGGCCGGGGGCGGCGCCCTGCGCCCCGACCTCACTCACCGGCTCATCGGCGGCACCCACGCGCCTCTGCGGGCGGTTCCCGCACCGCATACCGCGGCGATCCGCGGCGCCGCCAAGTTCCTGCGGGCCGCGCACGGACATCCGTCGGCCAGTGGCACGTCCCCCACCCGGACCTGACCCGCGCTTCCGCTGACCCCGCGGCCCCACCCCACCGGCCGGGGTCTCCGGTACGCCATCCCCGTACGCCAATTGGCGTCCCGCGACCGGACCGCCCGCACCCGGTCGCGGTCAGCCCCCCTGCCCTCGGAAGGAGAACCACCGTGTCCGGCGTGATACCCCCCGCGCAGCCGCCTCCCGACCCCCCGCACCACGGGCTCGTGCATCCCCTGTCGCTGTGGCGCTGGCGGCACAATCCGCTGTACCGGTGCACCGACCGCCTTCAGGGCCGGATCGCACTGGCGTTGTTGCTGCTCGTGCCGATCCTGGGGCTCGGTGCCACGTTCGCCATCGGTGACGCCGCCGACCACCACTACCGCGCGGCCGCCGAGCATCAGCGACAGACTCTGCACCGCACCACCGCCGTCCTCACCCACGACGCCCCGGATCACCCGGAGCCCGGATCGGCGGAGGCGAGGGAGAACCGCTACCCGGCCACGGTCCGCTTCACCGATCCGAACGGACGGACCCGCACCGCCGAGACCGACGTCCTGCCCGGGCTGAACGCGGGCAGCTCCGTCCATGTGTGGGTCGACGCCGACGGAACGATCGCCGAGCCGCCCATGACCACCGAACAGATCCGCAGCCGCACCATGGGCTGGGCGCTTGTCGCCTTTCTGACCGTGCTCCTCGCCGGTGCCGCGGCCTACCGCTGCGCCACCGTGGTCCTGCGCCGGCGCAATCTCGCCGAGTGGGACACCGAGTGGGCCGAGACCGCGCCACGCTGGACGACGTCCCCCTGAGCCTCGGCCGACAGCGGCCGCGCCCCCGGCTCAGGAAGCAATGGGCCAGGGGCGCGGTCTCAGTGCTGGTGACACATCAGCCGCGGAGGGGTCCCTCGCAGGTGTAGTCCGACGTGCCCGCGCGCTGGTTGGACCAGATGTCCACCTCGCCGAACGAGCAGTTCATGTCGGTCAGGTTGTTGTCGCCGCCCGCGGCCCGGTCGAGGATGAAGTAGTCGACCGTCTCGGACATGTCCTTGAAGACCGTGTCGGCGTTGCCGGCATCGGTGAGGTTTGCGGTGATCCGGCCGGTGCAGGCGAACCGGGGACGCTCCGGCGCGCCGGTGGCACGGCAGTCCGGGTTGGATTCGGTCATCGCGGTGAAGGAGGTGCGGATCTGGTCGGCTGAGGTGTCTCGGAGCTCCCCCAGCGGCGTGTAGGTGGTGTGGGGCACGTACAAGTCGCCGACGTGGGCGATCTGTTGGTCGAGGAAGTGGTCGTACCCGCTCTGCAGCCCCGGGTCCCCGCCGAGCCGGTCGCGCCAGGCGTCGAAGGCCGCCGGGTCGTCGGAGCGCAGGTCGCGGTACATCTCCCGCAGGAGGGAGGGGTGTTCGAGCCACAGGAACTCGAAGAAGGTGCCCGCGTAGTCGTAGAAGCGGAAGCCGTCGCCGTCGTACGTGGCGTGCAGGAGCTGGTTCACGGTCATGCGCGGTCCGCCGCCGGCCGTGTCGTCGATGATCCCCTGTACCAGGGACTTGCGGACCCGGATGCCGTCGTCGCGGGTGGCGCCGTCGAAGAACTCGGCAGTGCCCTCGTCCATCGCGGTGGTCCGGTCGCCCTCGTACCAGGGACCTTCGCCGAAGCTGCCGGGCACCGCCCAGCGACCGTTGAGGTAGTGGGTGTACTCGTGGCGGAACAGCTCCTCCAGGGTCAGTGAGGAGTCCTGCGGGACGCGACGCTGGTACGTGTAGAAGGTCGCCCCCTTCTCGATGTAGACGCCGCCGTTGTTGGTGTCCATGCCGGTGAGGAGCGGGTGGAAGTTCTCGTAGTCGGCACGGGAGCCGTACAGGACGATGTGCAGCGTGGTGTTGGTGTCGTCCCCGAGGGGCGTCTCCGTGCCGAGCACACGGTGGAACTGCGCCTTGACCTGCTTGCTCGCGTAGTAGAGCTGGTCGACGGTGTCCCGGCCGAGGGCGGTGCGGACCTGGATGCCGTCGGTGCCGGCTGTGCCGTAGGTGTACGTGTTCGGGAAGAGACGCTTCTCGATGTCCTCCTTGCACACGTGGTACGGGGCGCAGGCTTCGAACACCCCCAGCCAGGTGGCGACCTTCGCCCAGGGCGCGCTGCTGTCCCCGAAGTTGCGGGCGGTGGTGTCCAGGAGGGTGCCGAGGCCGGAGACGATCTCGTCGCGGAGCCCTTCGATCTGGCCGAGGCGGCCGTACTCGAGGAGTGCGTCACGTATCACCCAGGCGTTGGGCCCGTCCTTGAGGTGGGTGTAGCCGGCGAAGGAGCTGAACGTCGCCCGGTACGAGGGGTCGGCCGTCACCGCGGCGTGGAAGGCGGCGTCCTTGTTGCCGGGATACACGCCGAGGTAGTTCACGGTGAGCGCCGCGAGGGCGGCACCGGCCCAGGAGGCGTCCTGGGCGGTATCGGGGTGGTGCGCGTCCATGGTGGCCAGAACCCGCTTGATCAGGGGCAGTTGGTGCTGACGCAGACCGGGGGCGGAGGCCGCGTCGAGGGCTTCGCGCAGGCTCTCGGCGTTGGGGCGGGTGACGTCGAAGGTACGGGCGGCCGAGCCGAAGGCGTCGACAGCCTCGCGCATGGCGTTGACGGTCGGGGCGTCGGTGATGTCGATCTCGTTGTGCGAGAAGTCCTGGTACGCCACCGCGTGCAGGTAGGTGAACATCTCCAGCAGATGGCTGCCGTCCTTGCCGTCGTGGGAGGCGGCGAGTTGGGTGATGCGGCGGGAGACGGCCTGGACATGCTCGTCCGACATGACCGGGACGAGTCGGTGGTCCCAGGTCCACAGGATCGAACGCAGACAGCCGTCGGCGGTGACGGCGGGGTCGGCCAGGAAGTCGGCGAACCGCTCCGGGGGCAGGCTGGTGACGCCGTCGAGCGTGCAGGGCACGGATGCCTTGCCGAGTGTGGCATGCGGAGTGACGGCGCCGCCCTGGCCCTTCGGCGCGGGCGTTCGGGTTCCGGGGACACCGCCACCGGTGAGGCCGCCAGGGGCCGGGACCTTACGTACCCGGTCGGGGGCCTTGGCCAGGCGGTCGACCCTGTCGAAGGGGTCGGTTGAGGCGACCGGCCGTAACGTCGAAGGCCGCGCGGAAGCGGGGACCGCCGCGTGACCGGACGGGGTCGCCGTCACGCAGAGCGTCACCGCCGCCACGGCTGTGAGCAGCAGACTTCCGCGTCTGGATCCGCGTGGGTTTCTCGAGTGGAACACCGTTGGCTCCTGTGGGGGAGGTGGCAAGGGCTATGGGGCAGCGGTGCTTCAGGGCCTGAATTGCCCTGTGCGGGGCTGCACTTGAGCGCGCATGGTGCCATGTGATGCGTAACGTAATAATGTGAAATTGCACAGGGCGCAAGGCTCTCGACGCGACGGATCGCGGAGAGCTTGTCAACGTACGGATCAAGGAGGACCGATGCACGATCCCCTGACCGGCGCACCTCGGACGGCCGGCCACGACCTGCCCGTCTCACCGGAGTTCGAGGTCTTCATGGCGGGTGGCTGGGCGCCGACCCCGCTGCCCGCGGACATCCGGCCGGCCGCCGCCGACTTCACCCCCGCTCGCCGCGCCCGGCTGTCCGCCCGCTTCCCGGGCGAGCGGCTGGTCATCCCCGCGGGAGAGCTGAAGGTCCGCTCGAACGACTGCGACCACCGCTTCCGGCCGCACAGCGCGTACGCCTGGCTCACCGGTCTGACCGGCGAAGAGCAGGCCGGGCACGTCCTGGTCCTGGAGCCGGACGGGCCGCACCGGCATGAGGCGGTCCTGTATGTGCGGCCCCGCTCGCCGCGCACCGATGACGGCTTCTACCGGGACCGGCGCTACGGCGAGTTCTGGGTCGGTCGGCGCCCCGACCTCGATGAGACCGCGCGCATGACCGGTATCCGCTGTGCCGTCATCGGCGATGAGGCGGAGCTGCCGCCGGGCCGCGACGCCACGGCGGACGCCGAACTGTCGGCGGCACTCAGCGAGTTGAGGCTGATCAAGGACGTCTGGGAAGTGGGGCAGCTGCAGCTCGCCGTGGACCACACGGTCGCCGGTTTCGAAGACGTGGTGCGCGCCCTGCCACACGCCCTCGCCCACCCACGCGGCGAACGCTGGATCGAGGGCGTCTTCGGCCTGCGCGCCCGCGCGGAGGGCAACGGCACCGGCTACGAGACCATCGTGGCGTCCGGCGCCCACGCCTGCGTCCTGCACTGGATACGGAACGACGGGCCCCTGGACGCACGGCGGTTGCTGCTACTGGACGCGGGAGTGGAGACCGACAGCCTCTACACCGCCGACATCACGCGCACCCTCCCGCTCTCCGGGCGGTTCTCCCCCGTGCAACGGCAGGTGTACGACCTCGTGCTCGCCGCCCAGGACGCGGGCATCGCGGCGCTCAGGCCGGGCGCGAGCTTCCGTGAATTCCACCGGGCCGCGATGCGGGTGATCGCGGAAGGGCTCACGGAATGGGGTGTGCTCAAAAGCCCCGAGGGCGACTTCCACCGTCGCTACACCCTGTGCAGCAGCGGACACATGCTCGGGCTCGACGTCCACGACTGCGCGCGGGCACGGGCGGAAACCTATCTGGACGGGGCGTTGGCGGAGGGTCAGGTGCTGACGGTCGAGCCCGGCCTCTACCTCCAGGCCGACGACGAGACGCTCCCGGACGAACTGCGGGGCATCGGGGTACGCATCGAGGACGACCTGGTCATCACCGCCGAAGGAGCACGGCTGATGTCAGCCGCCCTGCCGCGCACCCCGGACGCGATCGAGGCATGGATGGGGGAACTGATCGAGAGTCGCTGAATCGGCAGCGGTAGCCGCATCCGCACAGGGCACCCGCGAGAACAACATGACATTGTACTCTGGTGATCCTCTCGGCCGTGAAGGCACGGGGCACGAAGGGAACACCACCGTCATGGGCCACCTCAAGCAGCGCAACCTCATCACCACCAGGGAGCGGCTGCGCGACCAAGTGGCCCACGCCCTGCGCGCCGCGCTGATCTCCGGCGAACTGCGCCCCGGCGAGGTCTACTCGGCACCCGGCCTGGCCGAGGACTTCGGCATCTCCGCGACGCCGGTGCGCGAGGCGATGCTCGACCTGGCCCGCGAGGGCCTCGTCGAACCCGTACGCAACAAGGGCTTCCGCGTCACCGAGGTCAACGAACGCGACCTCGACCAGTACACCGAGATCCGCGCCCTGATCGAAGTCCCCATGATCGGCCGGATCACCCGCAGCGCCGCCCGCGAGGACCTGGAAGCGCTGCGCCCGGTGGCGGAGGACATCGTGCGCGCCGCGCGCGAGCACGACCTCATCGGCTATCTGGACGCCGACCGTCAGTTCCATCTCTCCCTGCTCGCGCTCGCCGGAAACGACCGGCTCGTCGAAACCGTCGGCGACCTGCGCAAACGCTCACGCCTATACGGCCTGACCACACTGGACGAGCGCGACCAGCTGATCCCGTCCGCCGAAGAACACATCGAGCTCCTCGACCTGATGGTCGCGGGTGATGTGACGGGCGCCGAGAAATGCATGGCCCGCCACCTGGGCCATGTGCGCTCGCTGTGGGCCAAGCCCGGTCCAGGGACAGGTCCAGGCACCTGACCGGCTGCCCCGAGGGGCAGCCGGTCCACGGCCGCTCAGATCCCGGGCGCGTCCCCGAAGTCGGGGATCTCCAACCGGACTCCGCCCTGCCGCGCGGACTCGTGCGCCACGATGCCCGGCAGGGTGTAGCGGGCCGCGACCCAAGCGTTCACGGAGGGCAGTGTGCGGGTGTTGACCGCGGTCACGAAGTCGTCCACCAGGAAGTGGTGGCTTCCCTCGTGGCCGTTGTGCAGGTGGTCGAACTCCCGGGGCAGCCGCGACCGGTCGTGCACGGGCGCGGAGCCCGAAGTGAAGGCGGCGCGCAGGGCGGGCGCGATGTGCTCGAGTGACGGGTCATCGGGAGCCACTGTCGGCTTGGGCTCCAGCAGCTCCGTGATGTCCTTGACCCCCTCCTTGTCCTGCCAGAAGCTCACCGTGGCGAGCTGTTCCATGCTCGCGTCCGTCCCGAAGAACCGGAAGCGCGATTCGCGGATGTGCGAGGGATAGCCGACCCGCCGGAACTCGTTCGTACGGAACGAGCCGCCACCCGCCACCTCGAACAGCGCGGTGGCGTTGGAAATGTCGTTCCCGAACTGGCTGATCTCCTGGTCGAAGACACCGTCCCCGCGATCGTCCTTCACCCCGATCGCCGAGACGCTCACCGCGTGCGTCTGCCAGGCGCCGAGGACCCCGCCGACGGAGTGCGTCGGGTAGAGCAGCGGCGGATAGCTGGCGGTGGCCTTCCAGTTCTCGCCGCCGCTGTACTGATAGGCCTCGTAGAAGCCCAGGTCCATGTCGTGTACGTAGTCGCCCTCGGCATAGAAGAGCCGTCCGAAGGCGCCGTCGGCGATCTGGTCGCGGGCGTGCACGGTCGCCGGGTTGTACTGGCTCGTCTCACCCATCATGTACGTCAGGCCGGTGGCGCGTACGGCCTCGATGATCGCCGCTATCTCCTCGCGGGTGATCGCCATCGGTACCGCCGAGTACACGTGTTTTCCGGCGTTCAGACCCTGGAGTACGAGCGGGCCGTGTGTCCAGCGCTGGGTGAAGATGGCCACCGCGTCGACCGCCTTCGACTCCAGCATCGCCTCGTACGAGGGGAAGGTACCCGACAGTCCTTCCGCGGCGGCCAGTTCCTCGGCCCGCTCGGGCAGCAGATCGGTGACGTGGACATCACCGACGCCCGGGTGGGCGAGGAACAGCTTGGCGAACTGGCCGGAGAACTGCCCGGCGCCGACGATGCCGAGGGAGAACGTCATGTGGTGATCCCTTTCGCTGGTTTACCGTTGCTGGTCCGCTGGCCGAGCTGGTGCCGGTTCACTGGATCTGGCCGGAGGCGTCGACCCCGCCGCCGGTGGCCAGACCGTAGACCTCGACATGGTTCCACGCCGCGTTTTCGGAGGCGGCGGGGTGGCCGCGGTGCCGGTCACCCCGACCGCCTGAGATGGCACCGCCTCGGCAACGGGGGGGGGCCCCCCGCCCCCCGCCCCGGGCCCCCCGCCCCTCGTCCGGCAGGCGCCCCCCGCCCC
>NZ_JBHYVB010000008.1:64149-74175 GCF_042750115.1 Streptomyces sp. NPDC059455 | reverse complement strand
GGGGGGGGGGGGCGGGGGCCCGCCCCCCCCCCCCCGCCTTTGGGCCCCCCCCCCCCCCCCGGCGCGCCCCCCCGGCCCCCCCCCGGTTGACATCGCCGGGTCAGTCGTGCGGTGTGGTTTCGGCTCGCTGCCCAGGAGCGGGCGCGGCCGTCGGCTTCTTGTGCGGGCTGAAACAGGAAACAGCACAGTGCGGCGGCCACCAGGACCACGGCGCATGCCACGAGAGCGGTCTGCATGGCGGCGACGAAGCCGGTGGCGAACGTGTCGGCGGTGACGCGTTCGTACAGGCCGGCCGTGGCGGGGTTCAGGCCACCGGGTGGCGTGGGCGGACGGTAGTCATGTGCGGCGGCGGTGCTGTGGTCGATGAACTGGGCGCGCAGATCCTCCGGTAGCCGGCCGCCCCGCTTCTCGGCCTCGCCGCGCAGGGTCGAGGAGAGGCGGGCCGAGAGCAGGGCGCCCAGCACGGCGGTGCCGAGGACCCCGCCGATCTGCCGGGTGGTGCTGGAGACTCCGGAGGCCGCCCCGGCCAGCCGGGGATCGACGCCGTCCATGGTGGCCTGCTGCAGTGGTGCGAACGTGGCGCCGCCGGAGATCCCGATGATGGTCAAACCGGGCAGCAGACTCCATGCGCCACTGCTGGGGCCGACCATGGCGACCAGCACCAGCAGGCCGACGGCCAGCAGCGTCATCCCCATCAGCAGGATGTACTTGCCGCCGAACGTGTCCGACAGCCGCCCGGCGTACATCGAGCCGACGGCGGTGAGCACGGCGTTCGGCAGCACCACCAGGCCGGTCTCCAGCGCCGAGTACCCGCGTGCCATCTGCAGGTACAGCACCAGCACGAACATGATGCCGATCATGCCCAGCTGGAACACGAACCCGACCCAGTTGCCGACCGCGAAGTTGCGCGCGCGGAACAGGGCCAGTGGCATCAGGGGCTCGTCCCGCTGCCGGTGCTGCCGGAGGACGAACACCGCCAGCAGCGCGACACCGGCGACGATGACCGAGGTGATGCTGATCGGCCCGGTGATGGTGCCCCAGTCGTAGCGTTCTCCCTCGATCAGGCCGAACACGATGCCACTCAGCCCGGCGGTGGCCAGCGCGACGCCGGCCAGGTCGAGTCGGTGTCGGCGTTCCGAGCGCATGGGCGGGGCGAACGTCAGCGCCAGCACGGCGGTGGCGATCCCGATCGGAACGTTGATGAAGAAGATCCACCGCCAGCTGAGGTGGGCGAGCAGGAAGCCGCCGAGGACCGGGCCGATGATCGGGGCGAAGCCGACGATCGCGCCGAACAGGCCGAACGCCCTGCCGCGCAGATGCGGCGGGAAGATCGTCAGGATCGACGAGATGACCTGCGGGAACAGCAGCGCGCCGCCCACTCCCTGCAGCAGCCGGGCGGCCAGCAACTGGGCCGGTGAGCCGGCCAGCCCGCACAGCGCCGAGGCGATGGTGAAGACGATGACGCCGATCACGTACAGCCGCCGGTATCCGAAGATGTCGCCCGGCCGCCCGGTGGTGATCAGCAGCACCGAGAAGAGGAGCAGATAGCCGTCGATGACCCACAGCACCTGGTCGTAGGAGGCGTCCATGCTGTGGATCAACGTGGGAATGGCTACGTTGACGATGGATCCGTCCAGCGACGACATGAAGAAGCCGATGCACATGATCGCGAGAACCAGCCACGGACGTCGCGTGGTGGGCTGCTCGGGGGATTTGACTTCCGGCACCCCGGAGACCTCCCTGAGGGGAACCGTCTGCGGGGCGGTGACACGGACCAGGCCGCTGATGCCGGAATGGCGATATGGCTGGAGCACGGTCCCGGGCGGATCCCCCCGGGGCTCGGAAAGAACCAGAAGGGTCGACACGCGTCGCCACCATCACAGAACACCCTTGTGTGATGAGTGACTTCCACCTTCCCCGTGTCATCGGGACCCGGGTGAAGCTGGTTGGCGAGGCGGAAAGCCCAACGGTGAGAAGCCGGTTCGGAGCTTAACACGCCTTATTCGGCGCCGTATTCGGCTCGCACACACGGGAGATGACCCGGACGGCGACGCGCTTGAGCCCGTCCTGGCGGATGTGGGTCAGGCGGGGGTGGCGGGGACTCGGAAGTAATGACCCTTGTCGAGGTCTTCGAGGAGACCGGGGTGAGTCGGCCGCCAATCCAGCAGTTCGCGGGTCAGGGCGTTCGACGCCGGGAGGTCCTGGCCGAGGAAGCCGCCGAGCCAGGTGAAGTGGTCGGCCGCGGCCTCGGGGGCCACAGGAGTCACCGGCACCTCGAGGTGGCGGCCGATCGCCTCGGCGATGTCCCGGATCGGGACACCCTCCTCCGCGACGCCGTGCAGCACCGATCCCGCCGGGGCCTTCTCGACCGCCAGACGGAACAGCCGTGCGGCATCGAGGCGGTGGACGGCCGGCCAGCGGTTGGCGCCGTCGCCGATGTGGCCGGAGACACCCCTGGCTCGGGCGATGGCGACCAGGGCCGCCATAAAGCCGTTGTCCCCCTCACCGTGGCAGGTCGGGGACAGTCGCACCACGGACGAGCGCACGCCGCGCGAGGCGAGTGCGAGCACCGCCTGGGCGGTGGCCGACCGGACCGAGGCCGGCGAACCGTCGGCCGCGGGAGTGTCCCGCTCGGTCGCCACACGTCCGGGCGCGAGGCCGGCCAGACCGGAGGCGAGGACGAAGGGGCGGTCGGTGCCGGAGAGCGCCTCGCCGAAGGTGTCAACGGCGCGGCGGTCGGCCTCGGCAGCACCCTGGAAGTCGCCGGTGAAGGCGATGTCGTGCTTGAAAGCGAGATGGATCACGCCGTCCGACGCGGCAGCGGCGCTCGCCAGGACGTCGAGGTCGTCAATGGTGCCGCGGACCACTTCCACCCCGGCGGCGGTGAGGGCGGCGGCGGAGGCCTCGGAGCGGGCGAGCCCGACAACCTGGTGCCCCGAGCCGAGGAGCTCGGGAACGACGGCGGAGCCGATCCAACCGGACGCACCGGTCACGAAGACGCGCATGAGAGATACCCCGAATCATCGATGTCAGTGACTGCCATCAGACCCTAGCACTTGATGTCAGTGACTGCCATCGCGGTAGGATCCGAGCATGGGTAGATGGGAGCCGAACGCGCGCGGACGCCTGGCGAAGGCGGCGTTGGAGCTCTATGGCGAGCTCGGCTACGAACAGACCACAGTGGCGGAGATCGCCAAACGGGCCGGCCTCACCGAACGGACCTTCTTCCGGCACTACGCCGACAAGCGCGAGGTGTTGTTCGACGGATCGAGTGTGTTGCAGGAGCTGTTCGTGACCGCGGTCGCCGAGGCACCGCGGTCCGTGGCGCCGATCGACGCGATGGCGGCGGGGCTCGAGGCGGTCTCCACGGTGTTCGAAGGCCGGCGCGAGCACGCCCGACAGCGCCAGGCCGTCATCGTGGCGAACGCGGAGCTCCGGGAGCGCGAGCTGATCAAGCTCGCCTCGATGTCGACCGCGCTCGCCGACGCCCTGCGGCGACGCGGTGTCACGGACCCGGCCGCGAGCCTGACCGCCGAGGCGGGAATCGCCGTCTTCAAGGTCGGCTTCGAGCTCTGGCTCACGGCACCGGAGGAACGTGAGATGTCGCGGTTGATGCGGGAATCGCTGACCGAACTCAAGGCCGTGACCGCGCGCGGCTAAGCAGCTCCGGCTGGATCGGCCGGTCGTCGGTCCGGGTCTGCTTCATGAGAAACATCGCCCAAGGTCACGCACCACGTCATCGCGCCGCACACCTCTCCCCCGCGTCGCGGGGCGATTGCAAGGTCTTGGTGATCTTGTAGGTGTGCACGTCATGGACCTGCGGCGGGCGGGTCCGCTCAGGTGAGGAGTTTCGCGAGCCGGGCCATCTCGGTGGGCGAGTCGATCACCGGCTGGATGAGGAGTTCGTCGACGCCTGCCTGTTCCAGGGCGGTGATGCGGGTGAGGAGGTCGTCGCGGGTGCCGACCAGGGCCAGGGTGTTCATCAACGAGGGCAGGACCAGGTCGCGGTCGCGCGGTGCGATGCGTCCGAGGTAGTTGGGGTAGAGCTTGGTGTGCCGGTCCGGTGCGGTGGAGGTGGTGCCGCGCCGCTCAAGGAGCCGCCGCACCGCCTCGCCCTCCTCAGGGCCGAGTTGCTCGGCGAAGGCGGGTGTGTCGGCGGCGAAGGCCAGTAGCGACATGGCGAGGTGGCCTGTGGCGTCCCGGGCCGGATCGCCGTGGGGGTCCTCGTCCTCGTCGAGGAGGTGGAGCGAGGTGACCACGTAGGAATCCGCCCGGGAGTCCGGGTGGGAGTCGGGGTCACGGGGTGTGGCCTGGGCGGCGTGGCGGCGGGCGGCGTGCAGCGCGTGCCAGGCGGTGGGGTCCAGCAGGCCGAAGGAGATGAGGCCGGTGCCGCGGCGGCCGGCGGCGGCGGCGGCCTTCGGTCCGCGCAGCGCGGCCACGACGAACTCGATCGGGTCGGCGGTGTTCACGTGCGCCCCGGTGTGCAGGAACCGGATGTCGCTCACCCGGTCACCTTCGCGATACTCCGTCCAACGTCCGGCGCACAGGTCCTGCAGTGCGGCGGTGAAGTTCTCCAGCCTGGCCACCGTGGTCGGCCGCATGCCCAGGGTGCGCCGGGCGGTGTTTCCGGTGCCGACCCCGCAGATGATCCGGCCGGGTGCCAGGGCGTTGAGGCTGGCCAGCCCGCTCGCGGCGGCCGGGGCCGAGCGCAGCGCCGGTGAGGTCACGCCGATGCCGAGCCTGATGCGGCTGGTGGCCTTCGCGCACAGGCTCAAGGCGACGAAGGGGTCACCGTGGACCATCGGGGTGTCGTAGACCCAGAAGCTGTGCAAGCCCAACTGCTCGGCCCGCACGGCGAGGTCCTCCACACCGGGGTGCGCGGTGACAATGACGCCCGTACGCATCAAGACCTCCAAGGTGTGCGGATGGAATCGAACGTGCTCAGCATGGCGGTTTCCGGCGCGGGGCCGTTGCGGAGTCGCATGATCTCGTACCGTCACAGGCCGGATGGCCGTGCCTGACGCAGCGAAGCACCGTTGTTGCCCTCCGCGCACCTCCGACGGGCCGGGCACCAGAACATCGCCGCCGCCCTCCAGCACGTCTCCTACCGGCAACGCACGCGGGACCATACGCCCCGAACCCACCACAACAGCGTCGGACACACCACGTCATGATCTATGCATAGTACTTCCACTAGTTGTGTCGATAAACCATCATCTTCTCCCATCCGCGTTGTCAGCGTGTTTGTCCATGAAGGGCTTCCGCACGCTCACACCATGGTTCGCAGGCCGATTGACCCTGCCGTGGCGGCAGCCGCCACGGGACAGATTGTGCGGCGGACTCCCATCGGCGCCCAGCGCACCGCCGGATGCACCTGACCGACATGTAGGCCCCGCGGCCCGGGCCGAATTCCCGACCGCGACCACTGGCGGACCCCGAAACCGTGGCCGGGCCGGGATCCGTACGCCCCGCCCGACCGGACCTCGTCACGCCCGTTACTGAAGCCACGTCACCCCGAACGACAGCGACGCGGCGGCGGACGATCTGCTGTCGTCCGCGATGAACGCCGGGCCGGGCATGGACATCGAGACGGACTACGCGCAGCAGATCATCGTGCTGTCCATCTGCGACCTGCTCGGCGTGCCCGCCTCGGACCGGGAGGCGTTCGAGGCGACCAGCACGGCGCTGCTGCCCGGCAGCACCGTCGGCCCCGAGGACATGATGCGGCGGTTCGGTGCCCTGCGCGCCTGCACCGAGCAGCTCATCGCCGAGCGTCGGGCCCGCCCCCGCGACGACCTGATGTCGGCGATGATCCAGGCCCGGGAGGAGGACCGGCTCACCGACACCGAGCTGATCGACACGGTCGTCGGCCTGCTGCTGGCCGGGGTCGAGGCGATCACCACCCAGATTCCGAACTGCGTCTACGTTCTCACGCGGGGCGACCGTGCGCTCTGGAACCGGCTGCGTGCGAATCCGGCCGAGCTGCCGGCGACGGTCGAGGAGCTGCTGCGTTACAACGCCTTCGCCGGTGCCGGCCTGTTCGTCCGCTATGCGCGGGAGGATGTCGAGGTCGGCGGCACGCTGGTGCGCGCGGGCGAGGGCCGGACCGCCGACGGCCGGAGTGTCGCCGGCGGTCATCGGCCGACCGCCGGCGCGGCGGTGCGTACACCTTTCACCAACGTGTGTGCGCCCTGGCGCAGCATCGTGGTGTCGGCCCCCAGGACGAGGAAGTCGTACCCGCGGCGGTCCAGCAATTCCGACGCGTTGCCCGCGGCCGTGGTCCCCAGGGTGATGCGGTGGTCGGCACAGCGCCGTTCGGCCGCCGCGAGGAGGTCTGCCAGCCTGCCGTCACCCTCGCGGAGCCGGCTGGAGACCGCGAGATCGGTCGGGCCGATGAAGACCGCGTCGACGCCGGCGACTTCGCCGATCTCGATGATCGCGGAGAGAGCTCCGACGCTCTCGGCCTGGACAACGAGGCGGACCTCCTCATTGCCGGAGCGCAGGTAGTCGCCAAGGGCCTCGAGCCCCCACCGGCCGGCCCGTCCGGAGGTGCTGGCCCCGCGTCGTCCGAGCGGCGGGAACCGTGTCGCTCGTACGGCGTCCCGGGCCCGGGAGGCGTCATCGACCTGCGGGACGAACAGGCCGGCCGCACCCGCGTCGAGCGGGACCTGGACGTCGCGTGGTGCGGTGCCGGCGACCCGGACGAAGGGCGCGATCCCACAGCCACGGGCGAGCCCGATCATGGTCGACGCCGTGCGGCTGTCGATCGCGCCGTGCTCGGCGTCGATCACGACGAAGTCGAACCCGGCGAGTGCGAGCAGCTCGACGCTCTCCGGTGCCGGGAGCTTGCTCCAGGCTCCGAGCCGGGGGAACGCATCGCCCGTCACCGCTGGGTTCCCTGGTATTCGCCGGCGTTGAGCACCCAGCCCTTCGCGAGGAAGTCCTCGCGCGGCGGGCACCGGGAAATCCGGTCCGTCCGTCATGGCCGACGCGGCGGGACCGCCCAGACACCGGATGAGATGCTCCTTCGCACAGACGAGTTCGATGACCCTCGCCACCGGCTCACCGATCACACCGGCCACCCATCCGAGGTCGGGGCCGGCGTCGCCGCCGAACAGCACCGGTACGTCGATGACACCGGAGTGGACCGGCTCGTCCCGCTCGGGCAGGGTGTCCCAGATGTCGATGTGCGACGTGATCGCCTCAGCCGTCGTGTGGTAAGGGTCGAACTCCACGAGCACCGCGTCGTACGTCGGGACGGCGGACACCGTGGGGTGAACCGCGCCGCGGTTCAGCCATCCGGCGAGCCGGTGCACCGCCTTCCACACGTCGTCGGTGTCGGTGCCGACCACGGTGACACGCAGCGCGGCGTCGCCGCAGGGCGAGACCTCGATCTTGGTTGCCATCCCGGTGCCCGTCACGCCGCCCGGACACCCAGCACCTCGTCCAGCGGCGCCAGCCGGACTCCGGCGGCCCGCAGTTCGTCACGGATGCGCGAGGCGAGCTCCAGTGCCGCGGGGCCGTCGCCGTGCAGCTGTACGCAGTCGGTGCGGACGGGTAGGTCCACCCCGTTCCGGCTGGTGATCAGCCCCTCGGTCACCAGCCGGACGGTCCGGTGGGTGACCTCGTCCGGGTCGTGGAGTACGGCATCGGGCTCCGACCGCGACACCAGCGTGCCATCGTCCTCATACGCCCGGTCGGCGATGCCCACCATGGCCATCCGCAGGCCGCGTTCGCGCGCCACGGCCGCCATCTCGCCCTCCCGCATCAGGATGGCCAGGGACGGGTCGAACGCCTCGACCGCGTCGGCGACGGCCTCGGCGTAGTCCCGCCGGGTCACCACGAGGTTGCCGAGGCGCCCGTGCGGTGCCAGGTGGTTGACGCCGGTGCCGTGTGCGCGGGTGAACGCGGACAGCGCACCGAGCTGGTACAGCACATCCGTACGCACCTCGTTCGGGCTCAGGTCCATCGCCCGGCGCCCGAAACCCACCAGGTCGGGGAAGCTCGGATGGGCGCCGACGCCGCGCTCCACACACGCGCGTACGGTCGCGTCCATCACCCGCGGATCCCCCGCGTGGAAACCGCATGCCACGTTCGCGGAGGTCCGCAGTTTCAGCAGTTCGGCGTCGTTGCCCATGGTGTAGGACCCGAAACTCTCTCCGAGATCGGCGACCAGATCGACGACAGGCACAGTGAGGCTCCTTTCCCGCCGGGGACGGCGTCCGAACCACGTCCGGCGCTCGTGTGAACGGGTCCGGTATGGACCGTGTCCAGCTGAGACGCTAGATCCGCCACGGCCCGGGAAGAAGGGCACATCAGAAAGGCCCATGGCCGCATAGCGGATACCGATGGGACCGCGCACGGGGTCTTGACACCACCGGCGGGCGCGCCCGATGGGTGTGCTTCAGCGGCCACGGGCGGCCGGGGACGTGGGGTGGCCGCCCCTCCCCACTCCCCGGACACGACGCGGTGTGTACGGGTGATTGCGGGAATTTGGCCGCCCGCAACGGCACATGACGCACCGCTACGTGTGCGTGTCGTGTTGATGTCAGCCCTTGCCGCCCGCTCCCGGCCCGACGAATCCTCGACGAGCCAGGAGCGTGACCATGCGCTCCCCGCGAACCGCGCAAGGCCCACAACCCGCAGAGCGCGCACGCACCACAGCGCGCCACCGACCGAGGAGGACTCCCTCGCGATGGCAGTGATGCGTACCACCAAGCGGCGGATCGCCGCGGGAATCGTCGCCGCGGCGGCCATCGGAGCAGCCACGGCGCTCCCCGCCCACGCCACCCCGGCCGAAGCCACGGTCCTGAACACCGGAGCCGCGGAAGCGGTCCCGGGCAGCTACATCGTCACCCTGAAGAAGACGGCCGACTTCAAGGCCTCCTCCACCCGCGGCAAGGACCTCATATCCGGATACGGCGGCGAGGTGAAGCGGACCTTCACCACCGCGCTGAACGGCTACGCGGCGAAGCTCGGGCCCACCGAGGCCAGGAGACTCGCCGCCGATCCGGCGGTCGCCTCCGTCGAGCAGGACCAGAAGGTCCACGCCGACGCGACCCAGACCAACGCACCCTGGGGCCTGGACCGGGTCGACCAGTCCAACCTGCCCCTGAGCGGCACGTACACCTACCCCGACAGTGCCGGCAGCGGTGTGACCGTCTACGTCCTCGACACCGGTGTGCGGATCACCCACGAGCAGATCAGTGGCCGGGCGTCGTACGGCTACGACTTCGTGGACAACGACACCACGGCGCAGGACGGCTACGGCCACGGCACACACGTCGCCACGACCGTCGCCGGCACCACCTACGGCGTGGCCAAGAAGGCGAAGATCGTGGCGGTCCGGGTGCTCGGCAATGACGGGTCCGGCACCACGGCCGGTGTCATCGCGGGCGTGGACTGGATCACCGCCAACCACTCCGGCCCGTCCGTCGCCAATGTCTCGCTGGGCGGCGGCGCCAGTACCTCCCTCGACAACGCGGTGACCAAGTCGATCGCGTCCGGGGTGACCTACTCCATCGCGGCCGGCAATTCCAACGCCAACGCCGCGAACTACTCCCCCGCGCGGGTGCCGACCGCCCTCACCGTCGGCGCCACCACCAACACCGACGCGCGGGCGAGCTACTCCAACTACGGCTCGACCGTGGACCTCTTCGCGCCGGGCTCGAACATCACGGCCGGCTGGAACACCTCCGACACCGCCACCTACACGGGCTCCGGGACCTCCTTCGCCGCCCCGCACGTCTCGGGCGCCGCGGCGATCTACCTCTCGGGCCACACCACCGCGTCCCCGTCCGAGGTGGGAAGCGCGCTGGTGAACGGGGCCACCTCGGGGGCGCTCTCCGGCATCGGTTCGGGCTCGCCCAACAAGCTGCTCAAGATCGTGCAGTGACACCCTGATCGGCGCACCGGACCTCCGCTGATCACACCCGCCGCCCCCCCGGGACCAAACGAGGGCCCGGTCTAAGCCATGCAGCGGGGCGACCGGTTGAGCACGGTCCGCCCGGGGCACCGCCGGGGGCG
>NZ_JBHYVB010000008.1:61731-64139 GCF_042750115.1 Streptomyces sp. NPDC059455 | reverse complement strand
CTGTCTCTCTCCCGCTCTGTGGCCCCCCACCCAACTCGTGAACACCCCGCGCGCGCGCGGGGGGCCCGGAGGGCCGGCCGGGTACTCCGCTGTCCGGCGGTGCGACGCTTTCCACGCGGACCGGCCGTGCCGCCGCGGACGCGGCTCGCCACAGCCGCGTGTCGCCACGCCTGTGCCGCCGCGGGAGGTGATGAAACGGACCAGACTGTCAACTGACCGATAACCACGGCCCGCACCGGGCCTCAGTCAGGCGGAGCCATGACTCTTCACGAATCCCTGCTCGACGCTGTCGGCAACACCCCGCTGGTCAGACTCACGAGGATCGCCTCCGGGGTGCCCGCCCCCGTCTACGCCAAGGTGGAGTTCTTCAACCCCGCCGGCAGCGTCAAGGACCGGGCGGCGCTGGGCATGGTCCTGGCGGCGGAGAAGTCCGGGGCGCTGGCGCCCGGCGGCGTCATCGTCGAGGGGACCTCCGGCAACACCGGGATGGCGCTGGCCATGATCGCCGCTCAGCGGGGCTACGGATCGATCGTTGTCGTCCCGGACCGTACAAGCCCCGAGAAGATCAAGACGCTCAAGGCGTACGGCGCCGAGGTGGTCGTCACCACGGGGGCGCTCCCGCGTGAGCATCCGGAGCACGTTCGCAACGTCGCCGCGCGCCTGGCGGCGCGGACACCTGGCGCCTGGTACGCCAACCAGTACGACAACCCAGCCAATCCGGAGGCCCACCGGACCACGACCGGCCCGGAGATCTGGGCCGAGACCGGCGGCCGGGTCACCCACTTCGTCGTCGGCGTCGGCACGGGCGGAACGGTCACCGGGACCGGCGGCTTCCTCAAGGAGGCCAGCGGCGGCCTGGTCCGGGTGGTCGGCGCCGATCCGCTGACGTCCACGTACTCGGGCGGCGACGGAAGTCCGTACTACGTGGAGAGCATCGGCCACTACCTCCACCCGCGGACCGCGGAGGACGAGTACCCGGAGTCGTACGACTCGTCCGTGGTGGACCGGTTCGAGCGGATCGGAGACCGTGAGTCGATCACGATGGTGCGCAGACTGGCCCGCGAGGAGGGCATCCTCGCGGGTGGCTCGGCGGGCACGGCGGTGGCCGCGGCGCTGCGGGTGGCCGCCACCCTCACCCCGGACGACCTGGTGGTGGTCCTGCTCCCGGACTCGGGCCGGGGATATCTGTCGAAGTACTTCGACGACGGCTGGCTTCGGCGCTTCGGCTTCCTGGAGGACCTCTCGGGGACGCCGACGGTCGCCGACGTCCTGGGCGACCGTCCGGCCCCCCTCACCGCTCTTCCGTCGACGGCCACGGTGGCCGAAGCGCTCAGCGCCGCCGGAGCGCTCGTCCCGGTGCGTCTCCCCCGCTCCGGCGGCAACGCGACGACCGATGTGTCCGAGGTCATCGGCGCCGTCCGGCCCGATGCGCTCCGCGCCCTGGTGGCCAGGGATCCCTCCGCGTCCGCCGCCCCGCTCCGCGACCATCTCCTCCCCTCGCCCCCGGCCGTGGGCATCGGCGAACCCGTCGACGAGGCCACCGCCCGGCTCGCCCCGGACACCGGCACCGCCTGGGTCCTCGTCGACGGCCGGGTGTCCGGCACCATCACGCACGACGCCGTGCGGCAGGCCACCGGCCACATCCCCCCTGCCCGCGAGGCGAGACCGGCGAGCCGGGCGACCCCGCCCGGCACGGGCGGCCGTGGCGGAACGGGGACATCGTGAAGGCGACGCGGAATCAGGATGCACACGATCACAATGGGGCGGCATCACCACGCTGGTCGGTGGCGTGGAGCGTCCAGGTCATGAACCGGCTCCGATCGGTTCGGGCAGGCCGAGGGCGGCGCGCAGGGTCGCTCCGCCGGAGGGCCCCAGGCGTGGCACGAGTGCTCGCACCACAGCGAGCAGCCGGTCGTGGTCCCCCGTCGGGGCGAGCTCCAGCCCGTCGAAGCCGTACCGTTCGACCCAGTCGGCCAACTGGGCCGCGGTCCGCTCCGCGGTGGTGTCGTCCGCCGGCAGTTCGACCCTGCCGAGCACCGCGATGTCCCCGCGCCTCCGGCCGACGCGCAGCGACGCCTCGGCCAGCCGTGCGGTCGCCTCTGACGCCATGGCCGGGGAGATGACGACGGCATCGGCCAGGGCCACGACATCGGCCCAGTCCAGATCGTCGCGAGCGTCGGCGACGAGCACCGGCCGGCCCTGCGGCGAGGACGGTCCGTCGAGTGGCCCCGCCACTCGGTAGAAACGGCCCTCGTGGTCGATCGACGTGATGAGAGTGTCCTCCGCGAAGACGCCGGTGGCCTGGTCGCCGAGCAACGCCGCGGCGGGAAAGCTCCCCCACAGACCGGTGAGGACGCCCGCGTATTCGGCCCAGCGCCGGTACGGCGCCGTGGCCGAACGGTCGGGCG